>NZ_JCBAMT010000010.1:0-118513 GCF_059760445.1 Achromobacter sp. D7-1
GTCAGCGATATGTCGCTGACGGCCTTTTTTCATTGGTCGGGGCGGTGGGATTCGAACTCACGACCCTCTGCTCCCAAATTAGAAACGCACGAACGTCAGCGAACGTCGGCGAACGAATAACCGACTGATTCATAAGGCTTTATCCAAATTTCCTTGTTCGTCGACGTTCGCTAATGTACGCTGACAGCCGCAAAAATGTTGTCCCATATGTTGTCCCATATGGCGCTTGAGACAGAAGAACGGAGAGATTCGAGGAAATATGACGAGATACCCAAAACGCGGAAAAGGTGCGCGGTGGACCGTCAAAGAACTGGAAGCGGTGCCGGCGGAATGGGCCGGTGATCACCTGGCCGATGGAGACGGCCTGACTGGGGAGATCCGCATTCAGCGCGGCACGATGGCCGTGGTGTGGCGATACGCATATCGCATGGGCGACAAGGTAAAGAGATTCTACTGCGGCTCATGGCCGGAACGCACACTCGACGAGATCCGCTCCGCCAGGAACAAAGCGCGGGCGGACATTAAGGCGGGCCGCAATCCGTCAGCCGTCCGCGACTTGGAAAAAGCCCAGGTGCGGGAAGCTATGGCAGCTGAATCTGCCGCTGTAACCGCCGCTGAAGAAGAGGCCACGACCGACGCCCTTTCGTTCCAGGAGATGTATAAAAGCTGGCTGGAATCGGGAGTGAAGCGAGCAGATGGCAACACCGAAGTGAAGCGCATCGTTGAAAAAGACGTGCTTCCCTTGATCGGTGATACTCCCGTGCGATCAATTCGCGAGAAGGATATTGAGCGAGTGATCCGCTCGATTGTCGGCCGCGGATGCAATCGGCTTGCCGAGGTGACCTACCAAATACTGGGCCAGATGTTCCATTGGGCAGAAAAGCGCCAACCATGGCGAAAGCTGCTTTCGGAAGGAAATCCGGTTGAGCTGGTTGAGCTCGGGGTGCTCCTGGCGGACGATTACGACCCGGATAACGCTCGCGAACGCGTTCTCCCGCCTGTCGAGATTGTCGAGCTCCAGACTCGATACCGCGAGTTGGAGGAGCAGTATCTCGCTTCAGATGACAAGCGAAAGAGGAAGCCTCCATCCAAGGCGTTGCAGGCAGTTTCCTGGATCTGTTTGAGCACGCTATGCCGGATAGGGGAACTGCACCTAACCGAAATTACGCATCTCGATCTCCGAGAAGGTACGTGGTTCATTCCCAAGGCGAACGTCAAGGGCAGAAAATCACAGAAGCGCGACCACCTGGTCTTTCTGTCACCCTTCGCAGTCAAGCATTTCGAGACCCTTGTCAGCCTGGCAGGATCATCCCGCTGGCTCCTACCTTCGCGCGACAATGATGACGCTGGGGTAGACCAACCGATGTACAAGCAGGCCTTTACTAAGCAAATCAAAGATCGGCAAGCCATGTTCAACGGAAAGCCCAAAGCACGCCGCGCTTCGGATAACTCCCTGGTGCTCGGCAAAGGCCAAAACGGCAATTGGACGCCTCATGATTTACGGCGAACGGGGTCGACCATCATGGAGTCACTGGGAATCGATCCAAACATCATCGACCGCTGCCAAAATCACGTCATTCACACGGGCAAGAACCGTGTCAGGCGGCACTACCAGCTCTACGACTACGCCGACGAGAAGCAAGCAGCATGGGCGAAGCTCGGCGACTATTTGGAAAGACTGCTGACGGGAGCCGTGGCGCCAGCCGAGCTTCAAAAGCGGCTAACCGCCAAGCAACTACTCGCGGCGTAAAAAAGCCGAAGACCGTTCGGTCTTCGGCTGTTGGACGCAGGCGGGCAAGCCTAGATCAAGCCCATCTTGGCCATAGAATGGCCGCTACCTGCCGCCACGATCACGTGGTCGACCAATGTCACATTCACCAGAGCCACGGCTTCCTTCAAGCGCCGCGTAACCTCAACGTCCGCCCTGCTTGGCTGCGACGAACCCGAGGGATGGTTGTGGGCAATCAAGATGGAATGCGCGTTGTGCCGAATAGCCGCCTTGACGACCTCGCGTGGATACACGCTCGTCTCAGACAGCGTGCCTCTGAACATTTCCTCGAAGGCTATCATTCTCAATTGCGCATCAAGGAACATTACGCCGAACACCTCGACGTCCGACAGCGCCAGCCGCGTCACGATATAGTCGATGGCGGCGGATGGCTTGGCCACTGGCAAGCGACTACCCAGCGCGCCCTCCAATTGCTGCGCAGCCGCACGTAGGAGCTCTTCCGGGGTTGCGGCTCGATAGAGGCCGCCCGCCTCGCGTACAACCGGGGCGCCCTGGACATCCTGCGGCACCTGCCTTTCTCCTGCCCATGCACTACTGAAACTTAGTTGCATTGCTCTCTCCAATAGCAAGGGTTGCCTACCAACCCATTAATGATCGGTCGTCAACACAGGGGGGTGCCAGAACTGGGCCACTCGCCATGCGCAGTCCGCTCTTGCCAATGGACATTGGGCTATACCTAGAGGTCAGACCCAAGAAGCCAGCGTTCCCGGGAACGCCATTTGCTGACTTGACTCGGTTCCAATTTCTCAAAGGAGCCGTCATGTCTGACGATCTCAATAACCGCGGCCCGCAAGACCGCGCTCGCGTGAACGTCAATGAGGCTCACGAGCTCAAATATTGGACGCGCGAACTCGGCGTCACCGAAGACAAGCTTCGGCAGGCTGTAAAGGAAGTAGGCGTTTCCGTCGACGCGCTCCGTAAGCACTTCTCGTAGCCCCCACGCTGAGGCAACGCATCTCCCGGGCAGCGCCAACAAAAGGCGCATTGGCCAGCCGGACTACGGCAATTCGAAAAATGAGCCGCTCTCCCCCGGACCGCGAGAAGTCGCCCACCCTTCCAGGCGTTCCCGCTGACGTGTTCCCTTCCTTGCGCCCCCAACTTGCCACCTTGGTAGATCGGATCCCCAGTCGGGGGGACGATTGGCTCTACGAAGTCAAGTTCGATGGCTATCGCATGCTGGCCCGTATAGAGGCACGGGACGTCCGACTGCTCACGCGCAACGGGCATGACTGGAGCAGTAAAGTGCCGCATCTGGTGGAGGCGCTCCGTTCCATAGGGGTAGCGTCCGCCTGGCTGGATGGTGAAATAATAGTTTTGAGCGAACGAGGGGTGCCGAGTTTCCAGGCCCTACAGAATGCCTTCGGCGGCCGAGGCTTGGAAGAAATCGTTTTCTACGCATTTGATCTGCCATACGTGGCAGGACGCGACCTTCGCGCCGAGCCATTGCGGCTTCGCCGTGAGCTTCTCGAAGAGTTGGTGGAACGGGCAGCCGACCCCCGCATACGCTTCAGTGAGGCATTCGACGCCCCCCCCCTTCGGCCCTGATCTCCTCAGCGTGCAAGCTGGGCCTTGAGGGCATCATGGCGAAGCGACTGTCATCGCCGTATTCATCCCGCAGGACAGACAATTGGGTGAAGATCAAGTGTGCCCAGCGGCAGGAGTTCATCATTGTTGGCTACACACATCCAGCGGGGAGCCGTAGTAGCTTCGGCGCCCTGCTGTTAGCCGTTAACGACGACAGGGGCGGTCTACGTTACGCCGGCAGTGTAGGGACTGGATTCGACGATCGAACTCTGACGAACATCATGCGGCAGCTTACCCCGCTAGAGCGATCGGATACCCCACTGAGTTTTGGGTCGCCCAGTTCCAGACAGTCGATTAGGTGGGTGGATCCCAAGCTAGTCTGCGAGGTCTCTTTCTCCGAATGGACGGCGGGCGGCCATGTCCGGCACGCCACATTCCGTGGCATACGGTCCGACAAGCCGGCACGAGACATCTCTCGGGAGAGCTCGGTCGCAGCTTCGCAGGTCGAAAATAAGAAGCCAACTAACTTGCCAACGTCAAGCGCAGGCGCCCGGCCTGTCCGCGGCAAACGCCTGGGATCACTCTCCAACCCAGAACGCGTTATTGACAGTTCGACTGGCTTGACCAAACTGGACCTGGCACGGTACTACGGACTGGTCGCACCGCTGCTTCTTGAACATCTAGCAGGGCGCCCCGTCTTCTTCGTTCGCGCACCAAGCGGAATCGACGGGCAACTCTTTTTCCAAAAGCACCTCGATGCACCGATTCCCGGAGTAACCGCCCTCCCTGAACATTTGCATCCTGGCCATCCTCCCTTGCTCGAAGTGCCGAGCGAGGACGCGATCATATTTGCCGCTCAGATGAATGTCGTAGAGTTTCACTCTTGGAATGCCGTCAAGGGCTCAATCAGTAGGCCTGATCGGCTCATCCTCGACCTGGACCCCGGGGAAGGCGTTCCATGGGCGACAGTAATTCAAGCCGCCGAACTGGTGAGAGTACTCTTAAAAGAGATCGGCCTGAAGGGATGGCTCAAGACCAGCGGAGGAAAGGGGCTCCACGTCGTCGTGCCGCTGCGCAAGCAATACGATTGGGACACGGTTAAAGGCTTTTCCCACGCGATGGTGCGCCATTTGTCGCAGACGCTGCCACAACTGTTCGTTGCTAAGAGCGGGCCCAAAAACCGAATAGGCAAAATCTTCGTCGATTACCTTCGCAACGGATTTGGCGCCACGACCGCTGCGGCGTGGTCCGCAAGGGCGCGGCCGGGACTCGGTGTCTCCGTGCCGATCTCATGGGAAGAACTGCCACAGCTGTCCAGTGGGGCCCAATGGACTATCACCAACGTGGCCGACCGCCTGGACATCGGTAACGCACCTTGGGATGCTGCAACGCCCCAGGCCTTGGCTGGGCCGATGAAGGCGCTGGGATTCCGGTAAAGCGTCCACGCGTCCCACAGAATGGCCGAGCCACGACGTTGCCCCGGGCGATCCAGGGCGGGTCGATTATCGGGCTTAGCCTGCGCCCAGCTCTTTTTCCATTCGGGCCAACTGAACCATTGCTCGCATGTCCTCTTCCGTAGGCGTCGGCAGCGCGAAGTCATAGCTGTACTCGGGTGCATAGGAGCCGGTGAACATCTCCACGGTCCCCTCTGGCTTCGACCCGAGAGAACGGAATCCGTTCGCGAGATGCCACTCGACAGCCCCGGGCGTGGCGAACGAATGGAAGTCGCTCCCCCCGCGCCGAGCCTCTTCCATCAACCGTCGGCCAATGCCTCTCCGTCTGTAGGGCTCGGCTACCCAAAGAGCGTCAAGCCGTCGAATTTCCCGCTTGGAAGTCCTGGTGGTGAGCATGAGGGCAACGTGGTGGCCGGGCTCAAACCCCGCTACATACAAACGCGAGTGCCCATAGCCGATCATCAGCTGAGCTTGGCGAATCTGCATGAACCGGTGCTCGGGCGTCCAATCTAGCGCTTTGGCCATTTCAAGCGCGTAGAAGCCCACCAGGCAACCTTGAGCGATAGGATCCGCTCCCAAATCGCGCACAACCTTAACTCGAAGAGGAAGATCAACTGGCGTGTTCATTTCTGCGTCCCGATAGTGTGTTGCCATATGTTAACCATTCGCGAAGCCATCCCGCGCGCTTGGCGACAGCGCGATCTGCTCCCGACCTGGCGCCGGACCTGCGAATCCATGTTCAATCGCTTTGGCGACAGCAGTTTTCGCTTGCTGTAAGAGCGCAGATGTAAGGGCGCTAATCTCCCGGTTGACTGTCCAAGCCCGTCAGTGCCACATCAATAGCGGGAGAGCGTCTTTACGCCTGTTTGAAAGCTGCCGAACGTTCGAGAAGCTCCCGACGGCGACGGTCGGTGTCCTCGTTAAGTTTTCTCCGAGTCCCGAAGAACAACCTTGCCGCTTCGATATCGGCTCGCAGCTCGTCCGCTGTGGGCGGCGTCGCGTCGGCATCCGCCGCGGTGTCATGCGCTGCGAAGTGGGAGCAGCGCGCCATTGCCTCGTGGAGCGCCACATATTCCTCGTCGCTCAGCGTTACAGCCCGGAGCCGTTGCGTCGACACACCTGGCCGAAAGCGAACCACCGTTTCGCACAAAATCGTCTCCTCCACCCCACGCTCCCAGGTCTCGCGCAAACGCCCATATCCGGTGCGGACAAGATTTTCGCTACGTTCGACTTCTCCGGCATCAAGAGCGCCATCAGCCTCCGTCGCCATCTTCTTGATGCGCTCCAATCGCTCGTTCACCTTGATCCCGGCAAAGGGAAGCTCAGGAAAAACCAATCCCGCGCGCTGTCTGACGCGCCGGACGCTCATCGCGCTCGCCTCAACTTTTTGGACGCTGGCCTCATCGGCCAAATGAAGCGCAAATGGCAAGTCGTGAGTGAATACGATCACCTGTCTCTTCGACGCTTCTTGAACGAGTCGGCGTGCGACCCTTTCACGATGCGCGTGATCGAGCGACGACATCGGATCGTCGAAGATAATCGCGCCATGTCCTTCCACCAACGAAACTTCTGCCATAAAGCTGGCAAGTGCAAGCGCTCGTTGCTCGCCCTCACTAAGGACTTCGCCCACCCGTTCTCCGCCAGAAGTGTCAAGCTTCACCTGCTGCTTTGCCTTTCCCTTTTCCATTCGCGTGGTGTTGCGAATCGGCACATGACCTACGCCCATCGCTGCGCACTCGCGGGCAAAAGCCGCCTCCGCTTCGGCGGACAGCGCCTCGGCGTGAAGCGCGCTCATCTTTTTCGAAATGGGCATCGAATCCGCTGATCGATACGCAGCTTGAAGCTTTTTCTTCAGCGTTAGGTCATCCGCGATCTGGATGATCTGCGCGAGCCGTCCCGAGAGGCCTTGCCTCGACCTCAAGTCGGCGAGCGCTTGCTCGCTCTTCTTGCGCTCGTCCGCCGCCGCGAGCTTGTCAAAGCGCGCGGCCTCGTCCTCGATGGTGCGGGACAAATCGCGTAGCACGGCGGAATGCGAAACGATCGTCGGCACCACAGCTTCAAAACGTTCGGCCGCCCATGCTTCGGCGAGCGCGGCCTGCCTGCGCGACAAGCAGTCGCCCGCTAGTTGCAGGGCGTCGCGCGCGCCGGGCTTGGCCTGCTCGATCTCACTCAGAAGCGCATGGTCTGCTAGCAGCGCAGCCGGATCGACCGAGGCGATGGCAGAAAAGGCGGCGCTGGCTTTGGTCCTGGCGGCCTCCGCGAGCTTCTGCCCCTCTCGCTCGACAAAAGTCTCAAAGCGTCGCATGCGCTCGGCAGCAGCAGCGGCGAGTTCTTGCTGACACAGCACACATCGGCCCCCATCAACGTGCGGAAAATGATGCTCAGGGTAAGCCAACATCGTGGAATAGTCGCGCGCGGCGCTCAGCAGTTCGCGCCAAGGGGCTGATCCAGTCCCAGGCAGCAAGCCTCCCTCCGCCGCGAAAGCTTCGGCCGCGAACCGCGCTGCAGTTTCCGCGGCGACAACTGCTACCCCATGCTCAATCGCGGCTGCCGCCATTTCATCGGAAAGCGCGGCCTCGCACCGCTCCCACCGGGTCGCCAGACCATCAATGCGCGCCTTCTTGCCTCGAAGATCGGTCGCGCGCGCGGCGGGATTCGCTTCGGCAACTTCCGTCGCCAATCTCTGAATTTCCGCGACTTCCGCTTCAGACAGCGTGGCTAGCTCCGTGAGTTCCCTTCGATACGCCGAAAGGTGGGCGCGCTTTTCGAAGTCCGCAAGCAAACGGCCTGCCGCATGGTCACCCATAAGGTCGGCAAAAGAAGCGGTCGACGCATGAATTCCATTGATTTCCAATTCGAGCCGAGTGCGAAGCGTCCCGCACAAGGTCGCGAGCTTAGCGAGAACATCGAGGCCGCGTGGCGTGTATGCTACCTCGCCCTCCGCGTCGGTGAAGGCGCGCGCGCACTGGCTATCAAACACGGCGATCGTCGCCAACTCCGCAGGGGAAGGTGAGCCTTGTCGCCAAAAAAGCGTTTCCGGGTCAGGGACGCCCTGGCGCTGCACCAGGATCTCAGCGCTCGGGTTCGCTGCCCCTGCGTCGGCGAAAACGTCACCCAATATAGGCCCTCCGGTCGCTCTCGCTCGGCACGCCTTGCGCAACACGCGAGAATATCCCGATTTTCCCGCCCCGTTGTGACCATAGACAACCGTCACGCCGATCGGCGAGAACAGGATCGCCTGCTCTGCGGCAATGGCGTTCACCCCCCGCAAGTTGCGCAGCTCCAAAAGGGTGATTGTCGTCGAGGCGGCGTCGCCCACCGGGAGCAGATCGCGGGTGAGGGGCTGGGCGACAAGGCCGGCAGGATCATGAATGCCTGCGTGCGCTTTCGCCAAAGCGACGATTTCGCCAATATCGCCTTCATCGATTCGGCCATTTATGACTAACCGGCGGGCGGCATCAGAAAGCCACGGCTGTTGCGTCTCGATCCAGTCGGCAATGCGTGCGAAAACCATGAGGTATGTCTCCCGGCCTATGTGTCGCGGCGAGTATAGCTCTCGCAAACCGGGCGCGTTCCGCAGGCGGCTTTCTATTCTGTATGGGGCATGGCCGATAGCTCCGTCTTACATCCGCTTGGCGCCCTTTTCCTGAATACGCGTCGCCTTATCGAACCGACTCATGCTCGACAGCATGCAGTGTGCCTTCAGGAATAACCGCCAGTCATCGCGGGTGAACTGGCTGCCCTGTTCCGGGCGCGCCATAGCATTGGAACTCGACTCTCCTTAACAGGTAGTCGCTAGACGAAGTTCCGTTGTGCCTGGAAATCTGACGAGCGTGGCTTGCTTGATCAACCGACCGACATGGGTCGGGTGCGGTCTGTCATCAAGGACGGCTCCCGGCCAAAAGCGGAACTCCAACACGGCAGAAGAATACAGACACTGAGAATGGCGGATAACCCCGACAGAGGTCCTTGGGTACGGTGATCGACCGGTCAACCTCAGCATGTGTACGATTGGTGGGTCCTTCCACCTGATCTGCCGCCGTCATTTCAGAAACTGCATATTCAAGCCCATGAATATCTGCCAGTCCGGCTGCCCCGACCCGCGGCTAGCCACGGAGAACTGAGGCTCTATGAAAACGTTGTAGACCGTTTTGTCGCGCTTGATCACCTGTCCGATGCCTATGCCCAACGGCACGCTATAGCCATTGTTCTTTAGGTTGTATGTCCAGATAGGCGCCGCCCGCAGATACGTGCCGCCTCCAAGCTGATACATTCCGAACGGCTGAAAGGCAACGAAGTTGTCGTCCTCGCGGCGGCTCGACCCGGCGAAGCTGGCCTGCCACGAAAGCAGATAGCCATACTGAAACCGCCGAGAACTGGCGTCGAACAGCACGTTGACCAAGCCGGCTGACCACTTCTCGCTACCCACCTCCTTCTTGATCGCGGTCGGCGCCGTTATCTGCGGACCGAACCCGAAACTGACGGCTGGATTGGCTGTATCGAATAAATAGGCGGTGAAAATGTTCAAGTCGCCCATTCCCGTTTCGTGGTGATTGCCGATCGGCATCGTATTGACTGGCAACGAGGCTCGAAGCAGCCATCTGGTCTGTGAGATTGAAAAGGGTTGCGCGTAGCGCAGCCAGAATTCGTTTGCGTCTTGACTCGTCCCTGTCACCCGGCCGATGTAGTAGTTTTGAACGTTGAACGCAGTCATGTTGGCCAGTGGGTTATTGGCTTGTGCAGCAGCATCGTCCGCGCCGTCTTCCGATTGTGCCGTTCCAGTTATCGTCATTGCAACGACGACCGACACTGCGGGCTTCAAAAGTATCTTCATGCCGTTCACCCCAAGTAATTCGGTGCAAATCCGAGATAACTGGAATACACGCAAAGGCCTGCGCTACGGCTGTGCTCGCCCCTGGGTCGGGGGGGGAAACGGAAGCGAACAACAACTGAAGTACTTTCAACGGATCGAGCCGTTGTACGCTTCCGGGCTTGATAAGGCGCCGTCCCTTTACATCAAGGGCGGCCAGCCGCAGCAATGACGATCTCGACGCGCCGGTTCTTGGCCCTGCCTTCGGGCGTCGCGTTACTTGCAACCGGTCGCGCTTCCCCAAACCCCTGTGCCGAAATCGAGCTGGATGGCACCCCCTTGGACGTCAAGTAGCGCACCACTTCATCAGCGCGGGCGGATGACAGTTCGAGGTTGGACGGAAAGCGTGATCGCAGTTCCGGGCCGATGGGCTCGGTATCGGTAAACCCTTCGACGACCACCTGTTGACCCGGCAGGTTGGACAACGTGGGAGCTATCTTTGCCAGCGTCTGCTCGCCCTTCTGACTGAGCCGCCACCCGCCTTCCGGAAACAGGATCTCGTTCACCATCGTCACTTTCAGTTCATTCTGCATTTGCGTAATCCTCACCTGATCGGCGTTCAACTCAGTCGATAGCCTCTGGTTCAGGGCTTGATACTCGGCGGCCAACTGCGCCTCTTTGTCGTAGGTCTTCTTGGTTACGCAACCCGAGACCGCCAGCACCACGCACAGCACCAACGTCATTTTGTGAAATCGCATTTTGATTCTCCGCCAGGTTGTTTTCCGGCAGAACGAGGCGGCGCCTCGTTCTGCCCATGTAGTGCTTGAGAATGCCGATGTCAGTTGCCGGACGGCAGCGACAGTTTGAAGCCGTCTTTGGCCAGGCTTTCACGGATGTACTGGAAGCGCTGGTACTGGGACAAGGTCATCGGCCCGTCATAGCCTTCGCTCTGCATCTTGCGCGGCGGGTAGTCGATATAGGTCTTCATCAGCGGAGCGACTGCGTCGTTGATCATGACCATCGTCCAGGTCCGTTCCGTGACGTTGCTCATGAAGATGTCGTAGCGCTCCTGGGGATCGGCCCACAGATCGAATACCTGCGGCACGGTCGCGACGTAGGACTCCGCGCCCTTCCACCCGAGGTTCGTGTCCACCGCCAGTCCGCCCGTTACCGCACCGTCGTCACCGCGCAGATTGAACACCGCCTTGTAGTTGGCGACGCGCACCGCTCCGGGCGACAACTCGTTCTCGGTGAAGTAGAACCAGGACTTGCGGTCGCACTTTCCGGTGCCGAAAAGGACGGGCGACATGTCGTAGCTGTCGAAGATGATCGGCTTGTTTTCGCGATCATTGGTCGGCAGCTTCACGCCGGCGATGGCAGCAAACGTCGCCATCAGGTCCAGCCCGCCCACTAGGCTGTGATCCTTCGCGCCGGCAGCGATCTTGCCGGGCATCCAGGCAATTGCGGGAACGCGGTTGCCGCCTTCGCGCACCGTGCCCTTGGTGCCGCGCAGCGGGGTGTAGCCTGCATCGGGGTAGACGTCCTGCCAGGCGCCGTTGTCCGTCGTGTAGAACACCAGCGTGTTCTTGTCCAGGCCCAGCTCCCTGATCTTGTCCATGATACGGCCGATGCGCGCGTCCAGCTCCACGACCGAATCCGCATATTTGCTCTTGGACATGGACTTATGGATGTAGTCCGGATCCGGGAGGTTCGGTTGGTGCACCTTCATGAAGTTGATGCTCATGAAGAACGGCTGCTCGGACTTGGCGTTGCGGTCCAGGTAGTCCAGCGATGCCTTTTCCACGTAGCGATCAAAGAAGGGTATCCCCACGACGCCTTCACGCCCGTTCACCATCGGCGTATCGACATACTGGCCATTTATCTTGAATTCCTCGCGCGGCTTTTCCCCGGCGTTGCCGGACAGCGCGCCCTTCGTGACTCGCTGGAACATTTCACGGACGTCGGCGGGCATGTCGGGGAACCACGTGGGATCCGCATAGGTGTAGGCGTTCAGGTGATACAGCCCGGCGTACTTCATCTCGTCGTAGCCCTGGGCGTTGGGCAAGGCATAGTCCGCTTCGCCCAAATGCCACTTGCCAGTAAAGAACGTCTTGTAGCCCGCCGTCTTCAAGACCGACCCAAGTGTCCATTCCGCCGCGGGCAGGCCGCCGCCCTGGCCTTGGAACGCCACCGTCGTCATGCCGCTGCGGTTTGGTATGCGGCCGGTCTGCATGGCGGCCCGGCCTGGCGTGCAACTGGGTTGCGCGTAGAACGAGAAGAAGGTCATGCCTTCGGTAGAAAGCCGGTCGATGTTGGGCGTTGGCATGCCGCGCCCGATGCCTCCGCCATATGGGCCAAGGTCGCCCAAGCCGGTGTCGTCTGACACGAGAAGGATGATGTTGGGTTTGCGTTGGTCTTGGGCAGCCGCAGGTGCACATGCTGCCGCTCCCAGGATCAGCGCCGCAATACCGCAAGAAAGAGTTCGTTTGGTTGCCATCTTCAACACTCCACTGTGAGAGAGTTCAATCAACCGCACGAAGCTGCAAACCGTGCGGTTCACATTGGCCTACGTACTGGGAAGTTCAAGCCTTTTGGGGCATGCCGCCCGAGGACTCGAACCGCACTAATTTTCATCTTCCTTACGATCGTGTCAACGGAAATCTCGTGCGCGCACTTGCCATTGCGCGTCCCTGGTCCGTATGGACCGGCGCATCCGCACCACGCGTCGAATCAGGCGCTTAACGATGGCCCGTGGGTTGCGCGTGTAGATGCGTCGCGGCCCCGCGGGTCGCCTACTGCAGCTAACTTCGAGCCTGATCATGGTCCACCCCAGGGGGGACGTCACGCCGGCTCCCAGGCGTCGCGGCACCACGTGCCCGGTTCAATTGCACTAGCGCAGATGCGTTTTGCCCGGACGCCGCATCCGTGCTTATATTTTCGAGCCTCGTCGCGGGACGGCGCTTTGGGACAGCACGCCTGCCTTCAACGTCCATAGCGCATTCAGCCATAGGCCACCTGCGAGGGCTTCAGCGCTGTATAAACTTTGTTGTCGAGACGTTGCGGCTCGAGTTCCGCGACGGAGAAAGCTCGTGAAAAAACAAGCAAAAATCGGGTTGGCGTTGATGGGCGTACTAGGCGCGACGGCCGCGATCGGCGCCTACGTGGCGGTGTCGACGGCTCCAGCGGGCGCACCAGCCATCAAGCTTGGGGACGGCAGGCGCGGCCCGGCGGACATGGCGTGGATCGCGGGCGACGAATTTCTCATGGGCAACGACCATCAGATGTCGCAGCCCAACGAGCGCCCCGCACACAAAGTGCGCGTCAGCGGATTCTGGATGGACGTGAACGACGTCACGAACGCGCAGTTCCACCGCTTCGTCGAGGCCACCGGGTACGTCACGACGGCGGAACAGAAGCCGACTTGGGAAGACCTGCGCGTCCAGTTGCCAACTGGCACGCCCCGTCCGGACGACAGCGTCCTGCAGGCGGGAGCCATGGTGTTCGTCGGCACGGAAACCGAAGTCTCGCTGCGCGACTATTCGCGCTGGTGGCGCTTCGTGCCCGGCGCCAACTGGCGGCATCCTCAGGGCCCGGACAGCAATATCGACGGCAAGGATGATCACCCTGTCGTGCAGGTCTCGTATGCGGATGCACAGGCCTACGCCAAATGGGCGGGCAAGCGGCTGCCTACCGAGGCCGAGTGGGAGTTTGCCGCGCGCGGCGGGCTGGAGCAGGCCACCTACAGCTGGGGCAACGAACTGCTCCCGCAAGGCAAGCCCATGGCGAACATCTGGGACACCCGGCAGCAAGAGCCGTTTCCGGTCGTCAAGGACGAAAAGGTGCAGGTTGGCACAACCCCGGTTCGCAGCTTCTCGCCCAACGGGTATGGCCTGTACGACATGGCCGGCAACGTCTGGCAGTGGACGGCCGACTGGTACCGCGCGGACGCCTTCAAGGTCCAGGCGCAGTACCGGCAGCCGCCCCAGGACCCCGCCGGCCCGGCCGACAGCTTCGACCCGGATGACGGCGGCACGCCCGTATCGGCGCCCAAGCGCGTCACCCGAGGCGGTTCCTTTCTGTGCAGCGACACCTATTGCATCAGCTACCGGGCCAGCGCAAGACGCGGCACCGATCCTCTCAATCCCATGTCTCATATCGGTTTCAGAACAGTCATGACGCCGCAGCAATGGAAGGCAGCGCAGGCGGCGCAACAAAGCGTCGCCAGCCGCTGAGTGTTCGCTACGCTTGCACGGGGCGGATAGTTGCCGCCGGACTGGTATGACTGGCGCGCCATCGGCAAATCCGGGAGAATGTCTTGCAGCCTTCAATCGAAAACCAACTTTTGCGGCGGCTGGCATGGATATGGCTCTGCCTCCTGTTCCTGTTGGCCGGATGCGCCGGGCCGGACCGCCAGAAGCAGGCCGAACTGGCGTCCTGGACCGACGGACCGTCCAGCACCGCCATCGTCGCCTTCGTGAAAGCAGTCACCGAGCCCGGCAGCCCGGACTTCGTGCCGGTCCACGACCGCATCGCCGTTTTCGACAACGATGGCACGCTGTGGAGCGAGCAGCCCATGTACTTCCAGGTGATGTTCTCCCTGGACGAGGTGCATGCGCTGGCGCCGTCCCATCCTGATTGGTACAGCCGGCAGCCCTTCATGGCGGTTTTGCAGGGCGACCAGGCCGCCGTCGCCAAGTCTGGCGAGCGCGGCCTGATGGAAATCGTGGTCGCCACCAATACCGGCATGACGATCGATGAGTACCATCAACGTGTCGACCAATGGCTGCAGACGGCGCGCCACCCCCGCACCAAATTGGCGTACAACAGCATGACGTATGTGCCGATGCGTGAACTGCTGGATTATCTGCGCGCGCACGACTTCAAGACTTACATCGTGTCGGGCGGCGAGACCGAATTCATGCGCCCCTGGACGCAGAAGGCCTATGGCATCCCGCGGTCGCAGGTGATAGGAAGCGGCGTCGAGACGCAGTTCCAGGCCGACGGCAACGGCTTCGAACTCATGCGCCTGCCCAAGCTGTCGTTCAACGACGACGGCCCGGGCAAACCGGTAGCCATCCAGCGCTACATCGGACAACGCCCGATCTTCGCGTTCGGCAATTCGGACGGCGACCTGCAGATGCTCCAGTGGACCACCACCGGCCCGGGCAAGCGTTTTGCCGGCATCGTCCACCACACCGACGCCAACCGCGAGTGGGCATACGACAGAAATTCCCACGTCGGCCGACTGGACAAGGCCTTGGACGAGGCGCGCGCCAAGGGCTGGACTGTAGTCGACATGGAGAAGGAGTGGAAGCGCATCTACGCGCGGGAGTGGCAGTGAAAGGTCTTTTGCTGCTGCCGCGCCGTTGGGTGGTCGAGCGCAGTTTAGGTTGGGCAATCGCTTCAGGCGTTTGATGCGGGACTACGAATGCTTGCCGGAAGCGGACGGCTACCAAGGTCTGCAACCGGCCCGTAGCGGTATTAATGCAACGTCAGTACGCAATAGCTGGCAGCGGCTTAGTGGCGCGACTGACTCCCGCGAGCGATGCTACTCTGCCGAGAATCATCTGCGTATGGGAGAGGGCATGGATCGAATTGCTGACTGCTATTTGAGATTTGCAAGAATCGAGGCGGCGGGTCGCTCGCCTTGTACGAAAAAATGGGCGTTGCATGTCGCGAATTCGTTTGACGCACGCAACATGTTGACCTCGCGTTGCGTCTGGATTAGCAACGAAAGTCCATTGGTTTTTCCACAATTCGTGCCCGCGGCCACGCCGCAACCGTCCGGCATGTTCCTGTTATGTGCCGATGGCCATGCGTTGGCCTGGACGGATCCTCATGGTGCTGCGCTGCAATGGCTGTGATTCAGCGATTTCTTCGCTACCCGCCGTCGGAATCTTCGCTATCAAGAGACGCAAGAGACCGCTTTGGGTCGCCCTCGGCCGTTCGACAAGGACTGCTCCCGGCCATGAGCGGAAGTTCGCTTTGATCCAGTATCTCCTCAACCCGATTTCCCGTGGCGGCAGCGGCCTCATCGCATACCTCTTCCCTCTGCTTTCGCAGTCTCTAGTGAAAGAGAGAAATAAAGTCGGTCGCAGTTTTTGGCAGGATGCTCCCGAGTCCAAGCAAGAGCGAGCCTGCAGGCGAAGGAACGAGCCCCGGAAGTAAGCAGCCCACCTCCAGGGCTTCACCGGAAATTAGGCCATGATTGGAAGTCAGTCACCGTGCCGCAGCGTTGCAGAACCGCTGCCCTCCCCCGGCTTCGCGCCGTGCCTAGAGCGTCCGCCGGGGCACGCACATTTCGCAGACAGACGTGCCCCGGACGGTGATCGTCAGCCCCGCGCGCTATCAGTTATGCACGATGTGCAGGGGCCATGGTCGGTCCCGAAAACCAGAAGCACGCACCGCCCTCGTCGGCGTGCCTGTGAACCGCGGTGAGTGCCAGCGCCGTGCTTAAAAGACTGCGGCTCGCGATCAGGGTGCGAAATCTCTAGGTCCTCGCGACGAACGGACGGCCCGATCAAAGGGGCCTATTTCAACGCCACAACCCCAGGTGGTTTCCACGTTCCTGCGCCAGCCGGCAGGATTGAAGGCGGCGACTCCTTGGGCCAATACAAGCGCATCACGAGGTAGACGGTGTCATTCGGCGCAGGCAGCCAGTTGGCTTCGAGCGCCTTGCCGGGCGAATCCTTCTGGATGTAGAGCGTGAGCGAGCCGTCGGCATTCTTTTTCATCGTCGGCACCATCGGCGAATTGATGAGATACCGGTTGATGGGGTTCTTGATCAGAAGCTGACTCTTGCCGTCGTACATGGTCACCGACCAGAACGCGTTGACAGGGGGAAGCTGTCCGGCAGGGAAGGTGATTGTGTACTTGTGTTTGCTGGTGTCGATGATCTCGCCGGTCGCCGTCACGCGGGTGATGGGATACATGGCTTCGACGTCATCGTTTCCGTAGACGCCGGACTTGGCGCCGGCAGCGCGCTTCAGCCAGTCGCCCTTGTAGTAGGTACGATCGCCAAAGAACGAACCGATGTTCCAGCCATTGACATTCTTCACCCCGGTGGCCACGAATTTTTCTATCTTCTCTTCGCCTTCCTTCATGGCTAGCAGGACGGCAGCCTTGTGTTCGAGTGAAAGATCCTTGAACTCGAAAGTCTTGCCCGGGCCAATGCCGATGCGCGCGAGCCTGGCCCGAAGCTCCCTGTCTTCCGGTGTCATGGGAACGTACTGAAGCGCAGCATCCAGATACTCGAAGTAGTTCTGCTTGATCCCGGCAGTGGTGGCCGGCAGGAACTTGAGGGGCGGCGCGGCCGGCGGCGCTGGTTGCTTCAGAAATGCGGAAAGCGGCTGGGCCTTGTAGCCTGCCTGCACGTTTTCGACGTTCTTGATGTCCTTGGGGTTGAAGAGCTGGGTGCGGATAAGCGCGAGCGAAAACGGGGTTGTCGAGGTGAATACCTTCTTGATATTCGCGGGCTTCTCGCCCTTCCAGTCCGGTCCCACGACCATGTAGTTGCCCGGCGCGTTGCCGGTGGCGCGAGTGCCGATGTAGCCGTAGTTGTACGTGTTGCTGTCTATCAGTTGAACTGCGTAGTAGCGCCGCTTCTCCACGGCAGGCACCGAGATCACCATCGGCTCCGCGCGCAGGTCCAGCCAAACAAAGGAGTAGGGCGTGTCGCTGTTGGGCGTGACGATCGCCGTATCCTGATAGGTGGCGACGTGGTGCTGGTTGTTTATCTTATTGAAGGGTGCCTTGAACTGGCTGGACTTCGAGTCCACCGCGAACTCGTACATCACTGCGTAATTCATCACGATGGGCAGGCCGTAGATGAAGGCTTCCTCGGCAATGGCTTTCGTTTCGGCGATGCTAGGTGCAGCGATGCCTGCGGCCTTGTCCACTTGGGCCGCCTGCGAAACCGGGTCGCCTTTTTTTGCGCAGCCGCTTGCTAGCGCAAGCGTGATGGCGATGATCGCGACGCCTTGCCAGAGGCGGGGTGGTTCGTGTTGGGACGTTGGTATGTACATGGGCTTCCTTTGTGCTTGAGCGGGATGAAACGGAAGGCTTGCTCCGTTACATGGGAAACATCAACTGCACTTGGAGACGCAATGACCAACGGGGGGGTTATCTGGCCGCTCGACGTTGTAGTAGGCCGATGCCTGCAGGTTCACGCGCAGTTTCCGAGCAGCCTTTGCAAGCTCCTAGTTTCTTTCCTGCGCTTGTACCGCCATGGGTGAGAGCGCCGCCGTGAAAATTGCGACGTGCAAGCTGTGCCGCATGAAACGGAATTGCATTGCGCATCCTCCGTGAAATCGGGCATCCCGTCAGTGAGTTGGATTGGAGCGATGATGACGGGTACGAGGCGATGCTGACATAAGCGCAAACACCTATGCGCCAAAAAGCAACAAATGCGAGCTGACCGAACCAGGAGGTAGCACCCAAACTAAAGATGCATCGGCATTGCCCTTTCGGACAGTTGCCAACCCATTGGGACCGCGGCCATCATAGCGCGAGTCGCTGCAACGGCGCAGCGATCATGATTTTCAAATAACAAGGTCAATCATGAATACTGAATCTCATTCACTCGTGAAATGGGCCGCGATCGCCACTGCCATGGTCGCTTTGACGGCAGGCGGCGCCAGCAAGAACGTTGCTACCGCACAGCCCTTCAAGATGACGACACCTATCGCGCCGGGCGTCGCCGTGCCGAATAAGATAGATTCGTCGATCGGAACCCTGAACCTCGATTACGGCTATCCGTCGACCGAAACTGTCGACAAGATCTACGACAACCTGGATCGTTCCCGGGCGCTCCAGGCCTATTTGCTGGCGATCCCGATTGTCAACCAGGCCGGCATGCGCGAGTCGCTGCGCACGTTCGGACCCGACAACCAGACGAATGTGATCTGGGAAAATCTGATGGATTCGAAGACCGTCGCGTTGACTGGCAACGACAATACGATCTACAACTTCATGTGGATCGATACGAGGAAGGGTCCTGTGGTGGCCGAGATTCCGCCTAAGGTGCTCGGAGTGGTCGACGACTTCTGGTACAAGTGGGTGGGCGACATCGGCATTACCGGAGCCGACAAGGGCGAGGGCGGCAAGTACCTCCTGTTACCGCCCGGATTCAACGGCGATATTCCAGCCGGGTATCACGTCTTGCGGCCGAGCACCTTCGGCAGCTACCTCGTCTTTCGCTCTTTTCTCGTAGACGGCGCCACCCAACCTGCGGTCGAATCGGCCAAGAAGAACCTGCGCCTTTATCCCTTGGCCGAAGCCGCGAGCCCGTCCAAAATGAAGTTCGTCAATGCCTCCGGCCTCCCAGCGAACTTCGTCGCACCGGGTGATTATTCGTTCTGGACCTTGCTGAACCAGGTCATCCAGGAAGAGCCGGCGGAGGGTTCCGATCCCACCACCCTGGGCCTGTTCGCCTCGATTGGCATCGTCAAGGGCAAGCCCTTTGCTCCCGATGAGCGGATGAAGATGATCCTTACCGATGCCGCCAACATCGGCGCGGTGACGGCACGCACCATCGCCTTCAAGATTCGCCCGAAGGATGCGTATTTCTATCCGGACAGTGGGTGGCGCCTGCCGTTCCTGGGCGGCTACAAGTTCGAGTCTGCGCCCGGAGTCAGCAACCTGGATGGTGCCGTCTTCTACTACTACTTTGCCATCGCCGTAACGCCGGCGATGGAGGAGAAGATGGTGGGCCGAGGGTCGCAGTATCCCTGGTCGGTCCAGGATGCGAAGGGCAACCCGTTGGATGGCGGCAAGAACTACAAGCTGCGCCTGCCGCCCAATGTCCCGGTCAAGGATTTCTGGTCGATCATCGTCTACGACAACCAGACCCGCTCGATGGTGCAAACCGACCAAAAGGCCCCGAGCGTCAGCAGCCAGAGTAAGGGCGTTAAGACCAATGCGGACGGCTCGGTGGATGTCTACTTCGGACCGAAGGCCCCGGCGGGAATGGAGAACAACTGGGTGCAGACGATTCCGGGCAAGGGCTGGTTCATGCTCCTGCGCCTTTATGGTCCGCTGGATCCGTGGTTCAACAAGACGTGGCGGCCGGGCGAGATTGAGCTGCAGCCCTGATCGACGCCGACAGGAAGCTGGTCAGGAACTCAACGGCGGTCCGCGAACGGGCCGTCGTTATTCTGGTGCGCCCAGCATGGGCGCACGACGAGAAGAAGGCCGCGAAAATGATCCCCTCAAGAATGTGCGACGTTGCAGGGGCTTTGGTAAAAACTGGGCAACAAAGCTCGACGTTCTCGTTGCGAATGACTTTGTTCCACCCCAACCGACTTTATTTATCGTTTTCACTAGTGTGTTGCAACGACCGGTTGAATGCACAGTCGAAAGCGCAGATAGTGACAAAAGTGGGCCCCAAAATTTCGGGGCCCAATGAGGTATCAATTAGTGAAAACATACCATTATCGCTAGTTAGCCATGAACGCCAATCGACTGCATTCGGCCAGTTTGAGTCAGTCGCCCTCCCTTCAACCAAGGACCAAGACGGCCGCGATCAGACATCCGCTGGTCGGGCGCGCGTGACTTGCTCCCAGGGTTTAGCACCGTGAAGATGTAGCGCCCGTTTCAAGGAGGAACGGTCATGGAGGAGCGATTTACCGAAGAATAGACCATCCGCGTCCTGAAGGAGGCCGAGGCAGGCCTAAAGCCCGACAGAGCTCTGCAGCAAACATGACCTCTCGGAGCCCACTCCCCTTAACTGGCAGGCGAAGTCGCTGCGAAACGGCACCGTCGGACGTACCCTCCGTTGGGCGTCGAGGCGATTGAAGCGAGCCGTGGTGAAACTCCAGTTTCCCACTCTACTGAAGGTTGGGTGGTCAACGACCATGAATTTGAGTGAACCAGCGTTCGCCTCAGGCTGGCCTGAACAAGCGCCTTACCATCGGTTCGCCCCCGCCCGTGAGAAGCTCGAAATCATTGCGGAAAGCGCGCACTCCAACACGCGCCACGGGGCGAGTAATCGCAAGTTCGAATCCAGCAGGATCAAGCCAAGCTGTGCCGTCGCCCCGCTCTACCGGGATCACGGCATAGCGGCCGCGCGCGCCAGTCGTGCCGGTCAACGTCGCTCGCATGTGAGGGACGGAAGCGGCAACCTCCTCGCCGCGCGCCAAAGACTCCTGCCAACGCAAGAACAATTGCGGGTTAATCCGGTCCTCGCTCGTAGAGTTGCTCTGTGCCTCGTTCAACCAGACCTCGAACTCCCCGCGCCTCGCAATGGCTGCATTGCGCGTCGGGGCTAGGCCCTGCGCTAGACAAAAGGCCACAAATGGATCATGCGTGCCCCATCGCAATAGTTCGCGCGCCCAGAACCCGATCCAAGGAAGGCCAGTTGTGCTCTTCCAGTCAGCCAGGCTTGGTAGCGTCAGTTCGCCTTCTGCACCATCATTCCATACCTCCGCGACAACGGCGCCGATGGCTACGCCTAGGCGAAATTCCAAGTTATCAGAGACGAAGCGTTGCCAAGACCGAAGCTCCTCGGGGGCGGGTCCCTCAAAGCCCGGCGCGTTCATCCACCAGCTAAGTACATCATGCCACCGCTCCAGGAGCGCCTCGTCAGTGTCGGTACGACGGACTCGAAAGCCGAATCCGCGGTCCCGAGAAATCAAGTTCCCAAGCGCCTCGAATAGTTCGATTCTCACCGAAGGGTCAGCTGACCCGTATCCTTCCGCCGCGATGAGGAGCTCGCGCATTTGTCGCGCTACAGCCATAAAACGCCGGCCAACTACCGGCGGCAGACCATACTGATAAAGTCGGCGGCGCTCGTCCGGATCCGGATAAATATGCTCGATGATTCCAGCGCCTCGGCGCACGAATGCATGTTCCAGCCAAGCCTCCTGCGCTCTCGCCACAGCGCTGAAAGTCGTTCGCCAAAGCGACTCGAGCTTCGACTCGACACGGGCGTGTGTCATAACTACGTCATCGATACGTGCAATCTCTTCAAGCGAGGTGAGAAGGATCGCATCCAATTCATCCAATGCGTCAGCCAACCTAGCCTCGCCGCTGCTCGCGCCTCTACCTGCCTCCGGACTGACCACCGTCGGCGCCGTGGCCTCAAGCCAATCCAGGAACGCGTTGGTGTCGACATTTAGCAGTCGGTGAGCTTGATCCCTAATGCTGTTAAGCAGGAGTGCGAGAGGGCTGGGCACCTCGTCGGCATCCCTTTCCTCTATTACCAACGATGCGCGTAGCCGGTCATAGTCCTCTTGCAATTCCGCGCGCTGTCGGCGTTGAGTTGCCTTCGCCGCTGCAGCGGTCGTGGAAATCTGGGCCGGAAGGGCGATAAGGGTCATGCCCTCGATGCCGCGTGCCGAGCCAGGACGCCCGGCGCGACCCGCCAGGTTCCGAAACTCCGCGGTGGTCAGCGGCGTGATTACTTGCTGCTCCTCGACCGGATCCCAGGACCGACGCTTAAGTGACGTCAGGAAAATCAAATCGAACGGTAGATTGACTCCTTCGGTGAGAGTCGCAGTGGCGACAGTGACCGGGCAAATTTTTCGATCGATGAGCTCGACCATGAGGTGACGTAGTCGCTGCGGCATTTGTCCGTGACTGGTGGCAATGCCGTGATCAAGCAGGAAAACTTCGAAGGAGTCGACACCACAGAAGTCCAAACAGGCCGCCCGAGCTTCGTCGAAGCGTGCCCGGAGCGCACCTTCGGGTAGTTGAAACCGCACCGCGCCCCGCCAGTCCGCCCGTTCCAGCGCTTCCTTGTACCACCGCATCGTCTGTTCAGGCTCTTGGGCTACGGAAATAAGTACGCGTTGATTGTCGTCGGCGAGGTGCAATGCGGTCCAAAGAACACTCAGGCAATTGAAGCGATTGAGGCTGTTTCTCCACTGAGCAGGTAACTGTGGCATTGCTCCAATTTGCAGCCGGAGATAGACCGGATCCTCCTCGCCGCGCAAGTACAGGGGCAACCCGTTCATCAGGTCGAGCAATATTCGCCCTTGAGCGTTGGGAGCTGTCTCAAGTACGCCGATGATCTGGCGAGTACTACGGTAACGCCCGCCAACCGGGTTGGCGTCAAGCCGGCCTTCGACCCAACGCGCGACTGGGACGGCTGCGCCACCAGCTACGGCAGTGAGTGCGATCCGAACGACGTCCGGGCGCTGTAAAAGAATACGAGACACAAGCCCTTCAAGTCGAAGAGATCGATTGCTATGGTCGGAGAAGCTCAGCAATGTGGCCTTGTTCGCCTCCGGGACCACTTGATGTGCCTCGTCGATGATGAGAAGGCTCAAACGGGCCAACAACATCTGGCCAAGGTAACGCATCAATGCCTCCGCCTTTTCGACTGTGACGATCAGCACGACGGGGTTTTCGCTAGTAAGCCAAAAGTCAGTGACACCCCAATCTGCACCCCCGTAGAGGCCAGTGACCCTGATGTCTCGACCAAGTTCTGAGGTAAGTTTCGTCTCGATTTCGCCGGCAAGGGCTCGAGAAGGAACGATATAGAGCGCCAACGGCCCGAAAATGGCGTCGTGCTCCCGCAGCAGCAGTTCTTTGATTAGCGCAAGGTTCGCAACCAACGTCTTACCTGAGCCCGTGGGCGTACAAATTGCGAAGGAGCTTTGCTCGAGGAGGCGTTGGATGCCACGCTGTTGTGAGGTCCAGAGAATACCGCGGCCACGGCTGAATTGGTCACGAGCGTAAGCTAGAAGCCGCGAACTTCGCTCAGGCCGCAGGGCGCCGAGCGCCCGCAGTGGCCGGTAGATAGTAGTCTCGGCGAAACTGTCGGCAACCGCGCGCATGATTGCGATAACCATCGAGGCGTCGTCGCTCAGGGTGCGGGTCGCCATGGAGTCGAGCGCATGGAGCTTGCCCATCGCGACAGCTAGGCGATCGTCATCTCCTCGGCGTAGACAGTCGGCGATCAGCCCGAGACTTCTAACCAACTCCACGCTGAAGACCCAAGCGACCGTTGGGGGCGCTTCACTGTCGGAATCCTCCCCCCGCATTGCAGCGAACAGGATCGCACTGGCGTCGACGGACGTCAGGTGAGGGTAACGGTGCCAGAACGCGACAGCGCTGTGCAATACACTGTCGAAGTCGGCTCTTAGAAACGCGCCGTATAAGCGAACGCCGTGGTGATCGGCACTCACTTGTGACAATAGCCCGGATGCCATTGCCGGCAAACCTCCGAGCTGATAAGCACCTGCAGCCAATAACTCGATCGGAACCACGTTCCGGACGTCGTCACCCGCACGCGAAAGCCACTCCAGGATTTCACCGGCCCGGCGATAACAGTCGCTCGCGCGCAGCGATGTCTGCCCCTCAATGGAGCGGAAGATGTGCGCCGCGTGCAGAAGCCGGCGCGCGTCAGCAAGCTGTCGAGACGAATCGCGCTCGGTCCACTGGATGACCGGGACCTCCCAGCTTGCTTGGAGGCAACGAACGTAGTTTTTTGCTTGAGCTCGGCTCAGTTGGTTCTCGATTGCGAGTTCTCGTCGCACCCGCTCTGCGGCTTCGAGTCGGTCTTGGTCGCGTTCCGGCATTAGGCGTGCTGCCACAAAGTGGCGTAGAGTTGATCGATAAGCGCCTCGCCGCCCTTGAGGATGACCTCCACGACCTGGAGGTCATGAGGTGCCGTGTACTCGTTCGGGGTCTCTTCCCAAGGAATCAGGCAAGTCAAGGCTTCGCGTCGTTTCGCCCCATTTCCAACGATAAGGACCAGGTTTGTACGACCCAACAACGGACCTTGGCCAAGCACCGCACGATCAATCGACAAGATGGCATTCGCGTACCCATCTGGGTCACGGTGCTCTAAAAGCTTTTGCAACTGCCGCAAGCCGTGCGGGATTGGCGTGTCCCGGTTCACCTCGAACCAGATCCCTCGTCCGTTGTGTTCCATCTTAGCCGTGTCTTCGTCCTTCTCCTTCGGACCCAACAACAAGCTATCAACAACGGAATCCGTCAGCGACTTGCGCCACTTGGCTTCACCGGCAATCACGCGCACCACTTCGCCCTGATCGTTGACAGAGATGCCGATGAAGTCAGAACCATGACGACCATAGATCTCGCGTGTGCGGGCCGGGTCGAATCGAAGCGCCCATAAATACTTTTCGACGTCGTCATGCTCGCGGAATAGAAAGATCGGCACGCGCCATGTATGGCCGCCAACGAACTCCCTCTGATAGGTCTCCGTGATCATGCCGGCAACCACCTCACCGAATAGACCGCGATGGGCTTTCGGCGGTAAACAGTTTGGGTAGCTGACTGGAAGAGGCCCGCCCGCCGCATCGGGATGGAGCGAAATCCCAATCTGCGCGTGAAAGTACTCGCGCGCATCGAGATGAGCAGACTCGAAATACGGTCGCATCGCGTCGATGAGATCTCGGTTGATGCCCCCCTTTTGCTCCAGAAGCAGGTGGCCGTAGTTATTCTTCACGGTCCCATGGCATTCGAGCCATTTATCCAAAGCAGCGGTTGGTGGAGAACACGTATGCATCGATTTATGCAACCTTTTATGGTCGAGCCAGCAAAGAGGGTGGACGGCCCTACCGGAAATGTCGCGATCTCACAAGCTACTTGCCGAGATACTTCAGTCTGCGGTCGGACGTGAATTAACCCAACCTCAACGGCGGCTCGTGCTCGGGACAGTGAAAATTTGATACAGATTATACCGATCTGTATTCTGAATATAACTTCGCGCTCCAAGTATGTCCAAGAAGAGATCCTCTAAGAATTCCCAAGTTGACGTGCCATACTCCATGGACCATACCAGTCGATTTCAGTCCTGTACCAGTGCCCTGCGGGCCAGCGCGCCATCCAACGGTTTACGCGGGAGGAGAATGGTCTTCAGTTGCGGCGCTACTGGAGTAGTGCCTGCCCACAATGCGCGATGAAGGAGCGATGCACACCTAGCGCGTATCGGCGCATCAGTCGATGGGAACATGAGGCCGTGCTTGAGGCGGCGCAGCGCCGTCTAGACCGAATGCCGGAAGCGATGAAGGTGCGGCGGCGCACGGTGGAACATGTGTTCGGCACGTTCAAGCATTGGATGGGCTATACACACTTCCTAACTCGTCGCTTGGGCAATGTGGGCACGGAAATGAGCTTGAATGTACTGGCCTATAACCTCAAGCGGGTCATGCGCATCCTAGGCTTCCAGCAAACGATGAAAGCGATACTGTCGATGGGGGGCTGAGCCCTTCTTGTGACCAATGACGCACTTCAAATCCTATCCGCGCCGCTCAAACGGCCTTTAGGGCGTCTCGCGTCGAAAAATCGAAGTGAAGACCGCCCAAGTTGATGCGGTCCTGGCGAATGCGCTGTGGTCGTTAGGGCGAGTGGAGTTTCCACACAGCCTCGGCCATAAGCCGACGTTGGTGGCAACAAGAAGACGGCACATCATTGTGATGTACGCGTGGGCTCATTAATGGCTAGAAATCATTGCTCTTCTATCTCGGGCAGCACCGTTGGATCGAGCAGTATGGTGTGTTGCCTCGGATTCCTCTCGCAAATGAACATATCGTCGCGAGGACCATCTTTTGGGCCGACGTTTCGAAGATTCATTCTGGAGCCACACCAAGGACAGGTTGCTGTGAAGCTCGTCAGGTATAAACCACCCTGCGTTCCCGACTCCAAGTAATACTTACGTAAAAGGAAGTTTTCGAATTTCCTTCTTTTTAGCACTCGGGAAATAACAAAGGATGTCATCGCGACAGCGAATAAAAACAGAAATAGTGTTGACCACGAAGAAGGAATTGGTTGTGCGAAGGCTTGGAACAATGTGAGATAGAGCCCTACCAGGCTTGCTATTCCAGTGACTATGCCAAAGGTGCCAAGGCTTTCGCTCTTGACACTACGCCCGCCAAAAGCGGGATGTCGTGTAACTCCCATCTGCTCAGGAGTAAAGGTCGGCTTTCCACCACCTCCAACATTGACATTCGCTCCTCGGAAATCGCCAACACCAACATTGATGCCGCCATCTCCGCTCTGTGAACCATTATTTTTGTACACAAAAGCTCCCCAATTTCGAACGTATCGCGATCCTTGCAAACCGCTGCCCACCTATGGGACTTGTAAGAAATTTAACAAATGGCATGCCATCACCTAGACAGGCGGCTTCCCACACGACCTTGAAAGACCGCTCAGGGGTCGGATGTGGACATCAATGAGGGGACCGTTCACGGCCATAGAGCTTTCGGTCAATATTTGTTCTTGCCGGACCGTTTCAGGCACAAAACGGAAGTTCAACAATGGCTGCTTTGCAGTGGAGCAGTCCTGAGCAGGAACCCAAAGGGTTCCACCACGCCGCCATCAAGCTTGAGCACGTGGGTATAGATCATGGTTGCCATTGCCGAGTTTGTGCACTGCGCTCACCTGCGAGCCGACAGTCGAACACGGTAAGCCATAGGACGAATGACTCGATGACTTCGATAGTATCGGTCCGCTCGCCGTGCAGCAGCCTCGCAGCGGCATTTGCAATCGGGAACTCGCCTTGAAGAGCGGCATCCAGGAGCTGCAGCCCAGCCCCCTTGACGTCATCCGTAAGACCCAGGTTGCGCCAAGCCTCCCTCGCTTCGTCGAGAATATGGGAGACCGCCTGGTTCACGCGCTCCTCCTCAGGCGTGCTGGTTCCCTTGCTTCTCCAGTAGGCATCGATGCCCTGGAGCTCTGCCAACGAGTTGGTGAGACGCGTGAATACGTTTAGTGAATCCAGCGGAGCTGCATCGAGCCCTGCGGCGGCGCACCACGGTTGGGCCAGTTCATTTGGTAGAACCGGCAACAACGTATCGAAGCCAGAGCTAGCAAGGTTCGTCAATCCGAGCCCATTCATGACAGGCAGGATGCAAATCTTGCGTCCGTCGTCTACGAGAGCACGCCAGGCTGGCCAGACACTCGCTAGGTCCACATTTGTTCCATCGCTGTTTTCAGGCAAGGTGATCAGCACGTCCGCAGGCGGCCACACCACGGGGATGGTAGCCTCAGCCAGCAAATGAACGCCGATGCCAGGGCTAATTGCGGCCAGCGCGGTCCTCAGTCGACCTTCCAGGCCTTTGAACTCTGCTTCGCGATATCGGCGCGTGGCGAGTGCTGCCTTACCAAGCGCACTCCCCTTTGGGGCCGTGTTACTCCGATGGGTGAGGAACGGATGCTGCCCTCTTCTCTCAGACTCACCGGCCATCATCTGCACCATTTCCGCGAGGATCCGCAGCTCTTCCAACTCTTTCGGAGCCTCGATTGACAATACATCCCATGGCTCCTCGGACGCCGCAGTCGTGATGCTCTCCTGGATGTCGGCAAGCCAGCCCATGTAGGCCGGAGCACCCTGCGGCAGCGCAAGAAACCTGCGGACGAGATCCGTCGAGCAACTGGATAGGATTGAGGGTAGCCTCGACCCCCTCCGGACCTCACCAGCTGGCTGCTCCTCCTCTGGCGCCACCAAACTGATGGCTGCCTCGTATACGGCCCCCAACGCCTTGAGCGCCTTGTCATCCGTCCTTCCTCTGAACTGCCCATCAAGAAGCGCTCTGAGGTTCGGGACTAGCAGTTTGAGCAGTTCCAGGCATTGCGTTAGATAGGCGGTGTAGCTCTCAGTAGCCATGTACGCGTTGAGTATGGCTAGCCACGCACGATTGCGCGCGACCTGCTCGGGCACGAAAACGTTCGCCCTGGGCATGCGTTTTCTCGCAAGCGGGTAGTCTCCGACTGTAGACGGAACAATGGCCCCGTCAGGTCCGAGTGCGTCGCTGGACACAATATCTGCTGCAGGTGTCAGCGCCAGTAAGGTCGCACAGGTCTGATATATCTCGTGATTAAGGTCGGTCTGCACGGACGTTGCTACAAACCAGATATCTGAGCGAGCCTCTTGACCTTCCTCACATGTGCTCAGACTCGGTGCCTCAGCCCAGGCCACATTGTCGGAGAAGCGCCGGAACAACGCGTCTTGTCCTACTTCATTGACCCAACTAATTGCCAGCGCCCTGTCGACCTTTGCTGTGATTTGGAGTAACGAGACTACGGCTTGAAAGTCCGCTTCGATGAGTGGGGGAGAAAGTGCGGCCAGCTCTCCCAAGTGCGAAGTCGGGATGACTTGACCGAGCAACGAAGCCATGAGCCGCGTCAAGTCTCCCACACTGCTCGCCGCCTTCAGCGCGCGGCGCAGATCGCTAGGAGCTAACCGAGCCAAAAGGCGAGCGGTCAAACCTGAAGCGATGACCTCAGCCCTAATTTCAGTGAAGCGTCGGGATGCGGGTACCGTCGGACCGATGTCCGGTGGCTCAATGTCGCCAATCGCGAGTCCAGCCGGCGTTCCCCGCAACGACTTCGCTACCGCTTGTGCTTCGGGGGTCTGGAGCCATCGTCCTATCACCCGATGCGCGTTCGCGCGGTCCAGGCCCGTCAGAATTTCGCCGAGAAGCGCAAGTTTGGGCGCAGCCTCCAATCGGAGCGCCAGACTTTCAATTACCGCGTCATCGCACTCGTCGTTCCTGGAGAGCGTGCGCTCGAGAAACCGAGACATCTCGGATGCCGACACCAGCCAAACCGCACTTGCGGCCGTCGTCGACAACAAGGGCGGTGGAAATTCGTGAGACAGGCGAAGGAGTTCTGCAGATCTCAACTCGTGCAGCCCCACGATCCTGCCATCACGTGCGTCTTGAACCAGATGCTCATCCTTGAGTCTGGTCAGCGCGAGCGAGACCGTGGTCGCGGGTTTGGACAAGATGCGAGGCAACTCTAACACCTCGGCACCGCAACCCGCGGCGTTCACACAAGCCACCATCCTCAAGACCTCCAACTCGTCGTGTCGAGTGACGTCGCTAACGCGCGCCGCAATCTGCGCGTGCAGCGTCTCGCTCAATCGATGACCCTGGGTTAGCACGTGGGTGTACTCAAGCAGGTGCCCACCCGCCAGCGCCCAAGGCTCTCGCCATCCTTGCCAAGCGGTTTGCCCTCGCTCTTTCAGCTCTCGCCACACTCGTTCAGCTAGGATGTCGTCGCCCTGAACTTTGACTTGGGCAGCGCGACGACTATCTACCAGAGGGTAGCGGTCCTCCTCTCGTACAGAGGCCAAGAGCAACAACCCGGGAGTGCGATTTACCTCCGCAGTCAACGCCGTCCAACCCTCCGAGAACCCTCGACCCACGTCATCGATGATGAAGCCGACGGGTGCATCTGCCGTCGCTCGCCTGGAGCGCGCAAGCTGGACGAGTGCCGCAATGGCGGCCGGCGGCAGGCGCCGAACTTGAAACCAACGCACTGCGTGGCGACTGGCGTACGCGGCTTCCCAAAGGACTGCGGACTTTCCCGAGCCGGAAGCGCCGTGAATGAGCGCGTTTCTGCGGCTCTCCAGTCCTTCTAAAACGGCTGCTCGGATCTCTGGGCGTTCCACAACGAGTCCTGCGGCCACATGGGACGCCTGCGCATCTACACCCAGGTAAAACAGCGGATCCTCATTGGGCGTCAGGAAATCCACAGGTGAACACAGGCCCTCAGTCAGCGCCACCTCGACCACCGCTGATGTCAGAAGCGGCTGCAGCGCGTCGAACCGATGCTGGATGTCAGACACGGCAAGCCCAAGATAGGCGCTCGCCACGCGTGTGCCGTTTTCATCCGAAAGACGCCCGACCACGCCCATGAGGTCCGCGAAGTACATCTCGGCTTCAAAGGCGGTGCATGCCAGCCTGGTTGAAATCTGGGCTACAGCGCTTCCGCGAGGGTCAGGCAGCACAAGCAATTTGGTTCGCGCAATGAGGCCGCCCAGCCCCTTGTATCCCTTCAGCTCGGCTACGACGGTCGGATAGGCGGAAAGGTCCTGCAGCTGATGGATGGCTGCACGGCGCTCACCAACATTGCTCTCGAGCACCAGCAAAAACTGATCGTCAGGTTGAAGCCCCTTCACGTCCCACATTTTCCTGACGAAGCCCGCCACAGAGCGAGCTGAAAACGGGCCCATGTGGTCGCGTCGTGACTTGACCTGCGCGAGCGTTCTAGCGTGGGCCGTCCTGAGCTCAATATCGTCGCCCCCTTCGGGCACGACGCTGCCGTACCCAGACTTGCCGACAAAGCCTTCCACGGCGAGGCTTGCCGCAACCGCATCCTGATATCGGAACCCACGCCCCGCATGAGAGCCCGCTCTTGTCGCCAAAACTAACCTCCCTTTTTCGATGGACAAACAGATTCGTCGCGCGTTCGTTCCAAACGGCGGCTAGAGCACGATGTCTTGTGAAGACCTTCTCTCGTAAAACTGCAAGTTCTGGCACAGGAAACGCAAGGAAACATGATGTCGTATAGCCCTTCCATCGAGCGGCAATCCGCAATGCGAGCCGGCTACGTTGCTCATATCAAGCGTTGAACGGTAGCTTACAAGCATTTAGTCTGAAGAGTTGAGAGGCCGCTACCGCAGCAAAGCCAATGTCGGCAATCTGAGGATGAAAATCCGCAATGGATCTAGAGCAGAAGCTACTTGCAGAGGCAAGGCTGGATCCTCCGCCAACAAAACACCGCTGGAAAATTCCAGTCGTCAGCATATGATCACTTCATACTTGTGGCTCGGACATCAAACATGCGCGACGACAAAACAAACACTCCAGAAATCGCCCAACCCGAAGGGACGCGCCGGACTCGAGCAACAAATATGCCATTCGCTCGAGCAACCGCGATAGTTGCCTTGCCTATCGCGGATGATTTCCTGAAAGAGCTTCTGTCTAAGTTCATCGGCACAACGGTTGGGCAGCGGTTCTTCGGCCCCGCTTGGGTGGACGATGATGGTGTGCCCTGCATCATCTTTATCGCACACGATTCCGATGTTGTTAAACGCGTTCGCCACGCTGGGGGATGCGCGGCAATCGGGTGGAGATGGAATAACACTCCATCAACTTTTTTTTCCCTGACGATCCTCACCCGCGAAAAGAACCCACGCCCACATGTGCGCTGGATCCGCTCAAGCACTGATGCCGTCATTGAGGCTCTCCGAAAGAAAGGCCGCTTCTTCATGACAGTCGCTACTCCAAACGGACAGAACTCGGGTTGGATGAAGGCCGATCTGTATGCAGGCATGGACAGTGATACGCCGTCATGCAGTGCGATCGACGCTCAGTGGGAATTTCTAACGCCCGGAATTCCTGGGTCTAACATTCATGAACGGATCGACCCGTTCCGCCTTGATCGCGTCGCTGGCAGCGACGATCGCCACGAGATACCTTTATGGCCGGACGCATCCTCGGACGCGTGGGCTGAACTCGCTCACAAGGGGCCATGGGCAGACGATCTTGAACAACGGGATCGTGCACGCTCGGCATGGGGGCGGCAGGCTCTATGGAACCGTGGACGTGCAGCCGGATTCGTCCAGGCGATCGTCGATCGCCAGGCTATCGACGGTGTCCAGCCAATCGTTGATGCCCACGGCATGTGGCTGGAGCCCGGACCGTTGCAAGAGCGCGCGACCGCCCTGGTGAAGCGCGCACCGCTCATAGGCAAGTGGCTCGCCGGGATGGCTGGGCCGGAACCGAGTGCGGAAATCTCTTACCAGGCCTGTTTCGCCGTTCTTAACGATTCCTACTCGCTCTACTGCTTTTTAGACAAATTAATGCGCATATTCCTTGATGCGCAGGATGACCTACTGGCCGAGGCAGCTAAGAGCATGTTCGAAGCAACGCTGCTTGATGCCCGATTTACCAACTCAGGTTCTCATCGCCCCTGGATAGCCAACACCTCAGACCACCGACTCGAGATGAAGGCCGCAGCGATCGACATGGAGGCTCCACTCGAGGACATTAAAGAACTTTGGCGGTGTGGCCTGGAAATAATGGACTTGCTGGATGCTGGATTGCGAATGACGCCGCAAGATTTTCCAGTGCCCTTGGCGGACATCTGCCAGTCCTTGCGGCGCGTGGCGCTCGAAGGCTCCTATGATGAAGCTGAGGCAGCAATCCAGAAGATGCTTCGGGAGGCCCAGGACGCTAGACAGTGGTCTATCCCGTGGGGTGCTCGCGTCGAGGTGGACTTCGGCCCTTTTGTCGCGGCTAGGATATTTGAAACAGACGGAGAATTCTCCTGCCATTTTTTAGATGACGCAGAACGATATCACCACGTCGCCATCGGCATCGCTGGCGATCCACCGAGAGCGGCATCAGCAAACTTGATTCGTCCACGCGAGGACGGAAGCCAGGTCGAGTGGAACTCTGACGCAGAGCTTAGCCTCAAACTTATCGCCGCCGCAATCATTCGCGATTTCCTAGTCGTCGAGGAACGAGAGAGTCTTTTCAACGTACGCCCAATGCGTCGTCGGATTCGAGGGAGAGACATTCGGACCGTTGTCTATCTCCCTCGAGTTCGTTACTCGACTCCCCATGCCGGTCGCTTTGCCGTAGGTGAAACGAGTGTCGGCCGGGCTAAGCATGCGGTTGCGCCGCATCTTAGGCGAGCAGCCAGAGCGTCGGCCGCGCAGCGATTTCTCGCACAAAGATACGGAATTCGTGTACCGGAAGGCTTCACTTTCGTTCGCCCTCACGAGAGGGGTAATGCTAGCGACGAGGAGCGAATCAGGGTCTACCGGAGCAGATCGGCGTCACGGATGATCTTCGATGAGATATCTACCGCCCCGACCGGATCTAGACCCGCTTGGTTCAACTTTGAGAAAGACTGTCTTCGTCTGTTGACTCGGCGCGGGCTGTCGGTCGTCCACCAATCGGCAAACAGGGACGGAGATGGCGGTGTCGATCTCTATGCTGTGGACGTGGACAACAAATCGTGGATCGTCCAGTGCAAATGTTGGGCACAGCATCGTACCGTCGGGCCAGAGGTCGTACGCGAGCTTTACGGCGCGATCACGCTTGCGGACAAGGGAGGGGCATTAAAAAGTCGGGGCATCCTGATTACCACGAGCAGGTTCTCGTCAGGCGCTATCGCGACTGCCGCCGAATTCGGGTTTGAGCTTATCGACGGTGAGCAATTTGCCGACTTGCTGAAGAATGACGCCTAAATGAATCTTGCAAGTATCCCTCCTGCGTTCGACGGAAATGCAGAGGGGACGCTGCGCCTGACCGGCTCCAAGTGGAAGGCCAATGGCACGACGGGAGTCTGTATCCGTGGTTCGCCTGCAAGAGGCGAACTTTCACATAAACAAATCCACCTCTTCTGCGCTGGCTTTGCGAAAGGCGAACTTTGAGCAACGCATAGATGTCCCCCATGCCCTCTGCAAAAAAAGGCGAACTTTATTCCTGCTGCTCAACCCTGAGCAGCAAGAATAAAGTTCGCCTTTTTTGTTGAAGTTCGCCTTTTGGCTTCGGCGGGCAACACCAGCCATTATGCGAATAACTTCTTCTATTTTTCGCAGATGGACCACCTCCAGATTGAAGAAAGGCGAACTTCGCGATAAGCGCGATTAAATAGGGGCGACAGTCCAAGCCGGCAGCTTTGGGGCATGCCCGTACGGGCATTTGGGAAGAGGCGCGGGCGTCTCGAGCACTCGGCTATAAGTTGGGAGTTGTAAGAGAAGAAAGCCGTTCCTTGTAGGGAAGGCCCGGGGACCCTGTGGTCAGTGGCTGCTTCCGGCCAGGAGCTGCCACTCGCGTTCCCGGTGAACGCTTGATAGTGCCTCATCGTCCAATGTGGCCTTTTATTCAATATTCGTTGTATGATTGAATCATGAATGAAGATCAAGCAATCTCCGCTCTCGCAGGCCTTGCCCATCCTCAACGGCTACGCACGTTCCGCGCCCTGGTTGTGGCCGGGCCTCTCGGCCTCACGCCCAGCGTGCTTGCCGACCAACTCGGCGTTGCAAGGAACGCATTGTCCTTTCACCTGAAGGAGCTAGCCCATGCCGGCTTGGTGAGCGTCGAGCAACAGGGCCGCAACCTAATCTATCGCGCCGACTTTTCCCAAATGAATGGGTTGCTCGGCTACCTCACCGAACACTGTTGCGAAGGTGCGCCCTGCGAGGCTTCCGCTATCGCCAGCTGCACGACCTGCTAACCGGGAGTTCCCCATGAAGCGCTTTCATGTTCATTTGCACGTCGACGACCTGGCCAGAAACATCGGCTTCTACTCCCGGTTGTTCGCGCAGGAGCCCGCACGCGTCGAATCGGATTACGCAAAGTGGATGCTTGACGACCCTCCAGTGAATTTCGCGATATCAACGCGCGGCGCTGGCGGAGGCGTAGACCATTTCGGGATTCAAGCCGATAGCGCAGAGGAACTGGAGGCGTTGAAGTCCAGCGCTGAGACTGCCCGCCTGGTCCTAGAGGATCAGGGGGAAGCATCCTGCTGCTACGCCCGCAGCGAGAAATACTGGATCACAGATCCACAAGGTCTGGCCTGGGAACACTTCCACACGCTCGGCACCATTCTGACCTATGGCGCGCCAGCCGGCCAGGCCACCGCACCGATCTGCTCTGCACCGCCGGTGAAAGCGCCGGCGCCCACTAGTTGCTGCACCCCGAAGGCAACCATCGCCACTCGCTGCTGCTAGGAATTTCTATGTCGCACCCACCTTTTAACGTGCTGTTCCTTTGCACGGGTAATTCCGCGCGTTCAATTCTGGCCGAAGGGCTGCTCAATGGACTCAGTCCTGATCGTTTCCGGGCGTACTCCGCCGGCAGCACACCCAAGGGCGAAGTCCATCCCCTGGCACTGAACACCCTCAAATCGTATTCGCTGCCGACAGGCGGCTACCGTAGCAAGAGCTGGGACGAGTTCGCGGGCCCCGAGGCTCCAAAGATGGACTTCATCATCACGGTGTGCGACAACGCGGCAGGCGAAGTTTGCCCCGTGTGGCCCGGCCATCCGATGACTGCGCATTGGGGTGTGCCGGACCCTGCCGCGCATGAGGGAAGCGAAGAAGAACGCATCAAGGCCTTCCACGACGCAGCGCGCATGCTCAAGCGTCGTATCGAACTGTTCCTGTCTTTGTCGCTTGATCGCCTTGACGCCATGTCGCTCCAGGCCGAGCTGCGTGGTATCGGCCAGTCGCGGGAGTAGTCCGATGACGTCCAATACTCAGGCGGCGCCGGCTCCGCGACAACGCCCCGGGATGAGTGTATTCGAGCGCTACCTCACGCTTTGGGTCTTCCTTTGCATCGTGTTGGGCGTAACGCTGGGCCAGCTCATGCCGTCGTTGTTCCAGACGATTGGACGCCTAGAAATCGCCCAGGTAAACCTGCCAGTTGGAATCCTGATTTGGGTGATGATCATTCCGATGCTGCTCAAGGTGGACTTCGGTGCACTAGGCCAGGTCAAGCAGCATTGGCGCGGCATCGGCGTGACGCTCTTCATCAACTGGGCCGTCAAGCCTTTCTCGATGGCCTTCCTGGGGTGGCTTTTCATCCGCCAAATTTTCTCCCCTTGGTTGCCCTCCGACCAATTGGATAGCTACATCGCCGGCCTGATTCTCCTGGCCGCGGCGCCGTGTACTGCCATGGTCTTCGTCTGGAGCCGGTTGACCGGTGGCGATCCGGTCTTCACGCTGTCCCAGGTGGCTCTGAACGACACAATCATGGTGTTCGCCTTCGCGCCCGTGGTTGGACTATTGCTGGGTCTATCGGCCATCACCGTTCCGTGGGACACGCTCTTGGTGTCAGTCGGTCTGTACATCGTGATTCCGGTCATTCTCGCCCAGCTCTGGCGCCGCGCACTGCTTCGCCGCGGCCAAATGGCGTTTGAAGCGGCGCTGGAGCGAATCGGGCCGTTCTCGATGGCGGCGCTGCTCCTGACGCTGGTACTGTTGTTCGCATTCCAGGGCGAAGCCATCATCGGCCAACCTCTGGTGATCGCAATGTTGGCCGTGCCGATCCTCATCCAGGTGTTCTTCAACTCGGGCTTGGCGTACTGGCTCAACCGCCGCGTTGGAGAGAAGCACAACATTGCGTGCCCATCTGCGCTGATCGGTGCATCCAACTTCTTTGAGCTTGCCGTCGCCGCCGCGATCAGCCTGTTCGGATTCCAGTCTGGCGCTGCCCTGGCTACTGTCGTGGGCGTGCTTATTGAGGTGCCCGTGATGTTGCTGGTCGTGCGGATCGTCAATCAGAGCAAAGGCTGGTACGACGCCGGCGCCAAGCGGAACTGATTCGTGCCCGGCGCCCCGATTCGAGTAGTCGGCACACTGGGAACCGCTCAGACCCTAGCCTGGGCGTCGTCCTACTACTTGCCCGCGATGTTGGCAGCTCCGATAGCCCGCGACTTGGGCGTACCTGCGCCCACGGTATACGCGGCCTTTTCGCTCGCCATGGTCGCATCAGCGTTGGTAGGTCCCTGGGCAGGACAAGTGATCGATCGTCGCGGCGGGAGAATCGTCCTGGTCAGCACGAGTTTGCTGTTTGCGTCGGGGCTGGGAATGCTTGCCGCCGCTCAAGAGGTGTGGACAATGGTTGCCGCCTGGCTCGTTATCGGGGTGGCGATGGGATCCGGACTCTACGAAGCGGCCTTCTCCAGCCTGGTGCGCCTATATGGTCATCATGCCCGCGGCGCCATCACCGGGATTACGCTGATTGCTGGGTTCGCCAGCACTGTGGGTTGGCCGCTTTCTGCCTGGATGGAAGCCCAGTTTGGTTGGCGCGGCGCTTGCCTGGGGTGGGCAGGTTTGCATCTATTGGTCGGCCTGCCTCTGAATGCCTGGCTCCCTAGGGCGGCAGCTGTCTCGAAGGCAGAAATCCCAAGTGCCTCCAACAACGCACACGTCCAGTCGTCCCCACCTTCTTCCGAGCCGAAACAGCAGGTGTACGCCACGGCCCTCCTTGCCTTCGTCTTCGCAGCAACGTGGTTTATCAGCACTGCGATGGCAACGCATTTGCCGCGAATGCTGGAAGCCACAGGCGCGACGCTCACAGCTGCGGTGGCGGTCGGCGCGCTAATCGGTCCCGCACAGGTGGCTGGACGCCTGCTTGAGTTTGGATTCCTGCGCCAGGTTCATCCGTTGTTGTCGGCCCGGCTGGCGGCGCTTGCGCATCCCGCCGGCGTTGCGGTGCTGCTGACAGGCGGCCCCGCGATGGCCCCGGTATTCGCCATTCTGCACGGGGCTGGCAACGGCATTCTGACCATTGCCAAGGGCACATTGCCCCTGGCGTTGTTCGGCCCTCAGGGCTATGGCGCTCGCCAGGGCTGGTTAATGATGCCGGCGCGAGTCGCGCAAGCGGCTGCCCCGTTTCTCTTCGGCCTTGCCTTGGACTCCTGGGGGGCCAACGCGCTGTGGCTATCCGGTGGCATTGGCTTGGCCGCATTCGGCGCGCTTGTGGTGTTGAGAGCGCGGCCCACGGCCAATTGAAATTCTAGTTTTGTATCAACAGAGAGATGTCATGAGTTCCATCACGATCTATCACAACCCTGCCTGCGGGACATCTCGCAATGTCCTCGGGTTGATCCGAAATAGCGGCGAAGAGCCGACAATCATCGAGTATCTGAAAACTCCACCCAACGCTGAAACGCTAGGGAAGCTGATTTCCGCTATGGGTATACCGGCGTGCGACGTGCTGCGACAAAAGGGAACGCCCTACGATGAACTGGGATTGTCGGATCCGAAATGGACTGAGGAACAGTTGATCGGTTTTATGCTCCAGCATCCGATCCTGATCAACCGCCCCATCGTGGTGACGCCGCTGGGCACTCGGCTGTGTCGGCCGTCGGAAGCAGTCCTGGACATCCTGCCCCAGGCCCAACGTGGTGCTTTCAACAAGGAAGACGGCGAGCCTCTGATCGACTCGGAGGGCAATCGTGTCTAAGGTTCTCGCCGATTTGCCCAACGTTGACCCGTCCCTGTTCGCACAACCGAGCACGGCCGAGTTGTTTTCGCCCGCGCGAGCTACCCATGCGCCTCGCTTCCTGCTGCTGTACGGGTCCTTGCGCGAGCGTTCCTACAGCCGCTTGGTCGCCGAGGAGGCCGCGCGCCTGCTTCAGGCCCTAGGTGGCGAAACCCGGCTGTTCAACCCCTCCGGGCTGCCGCTGGTCGACGACGCCAGCGAAGACCATCCAAAGGTCCGAGAGCTCCACGAACTGGTCCAATGGGCGGAAGGCATGGTGTGGAGTTCACCAGAGCGCCACGGCGCGATGACGGGATTGATGAAGACGCAGATCGACTGGATCCCGCTGTCAGTTGGCGCGGTGCGCCCGACGCAAGGCAAGACGCTGGCGGTCACGCAGATTTCAGGAGGATCGCAGTCATTCAACGCGGTGAACCAAATGCGGGTTCTGGGGCGTTGGATGCGCATGCTGACCATCCCGAATCAGTCATCGGTCGCCAAGGCTTATCAAGAATTCGACGATGCCGGTCGAATGAAGCCCTCGCCCTACTATGACCGACTCGTCGACGTCATTGAAGAGCTTATGAAGTTCACTCTACTCACACGCGATGTCGCGCCATACCTGGTAGACCGCTACAGCGAACGCAAGGAATCTGCCGCGGCCTTGTCCGCACGGACGAGGCAGCAATCGATATAGCCCAAGGGGTTCGAGCGCTCAAAATTGCGCTATCTCGCGCGCTGGAGGAATGTCGGCTTTGGGTCGAAATCGGCCTGTCGCCAACGCAGTCCAAGCCCGGGGGCAGATATCAGACCACGCCAGCAGTGTGCCGGACAAGCTCAGATCGCCTGCCCCGTGCAAGGGCTCCATGCCGAACAAATAGCGGCCCGCTTCGAAGTCGAGAAACGAAATCAGACCTCCACAGCAGAACGCCTATGAAAGACCACAAGGGGATGACGCAAGTCACCAGACAGCGGATCTAGGCAGGCTTTACTTGCGCTCACCCGCCTAAAGTCCCGACTTCTCTCGGAAAATCAACTACACACACGGACTGTTGCCATCGCAAGCTGTGATCCCTCCGTACCGTACCTACATGAAGGAATGTACGGTACGCGCACTTTAAGTGTGCCACGGTAGCTAACGGTTTGTGTAAAGCGGGTGCACACTAGTCCACTAAAAGTCCACCAACCCGCCGTATCCACCCCGATGGCCTCCAATTTATTGACTGATCGCGCCGTCCAAGCCGCGAGGCCCCAAGATCGAGAGTTCGAAATGCGAGACGGCGAGCGCCTATCGCTTAGGGTAAAGAAAGACGGGCGAAAAATCTGGGCGTTTCGCTATACCAAGCCTGGCACGTCGAAACAGGTCCGAGAGTATCTTGGATCCTACCCCGTTCTCCGCTTAGCCGACGCACGAAAAGCCGCGAGCGCCCGGCGTACGCTCGTCGCGAAAGGAGTTAGCCCTGACCGCGTCGGCCTTGCTCGACGGTGAGGATGCCCTTGACCTGCCGCCGCGATGATGTGGTCAACGAGGCGCACGTCCACCGGCCCGACGCTTTCCTTCAGCCTGCGCGTTAAAGCGATATCAGCCTGACTTGGCTGTAACGACCCCGACGGATGGTTGTGGGCTATCACGATGGCGTACGCGTCATTGCGCACCGCCGCTTTAACGACCTCTCGTGGGTATACGCTGGTTTGCGTTAACGTCCCCCTGAACATTTCCTCGAATGCAATCATTCTCATCTGTGTGTCGAGGAACATTCCTCCAAAGACCTCAACATCCGACGTCGCGAGGCGTGCCACGATATAGTCGATCGCAGCTTCGGGCTTACTCATCGGCAAACGCCGATTCAAACTATCTCCAGCTGCGCTGCTGCCGCCAGCATCAATTCCTCCAGCGTGGCGGCACGATACGTACCGCATACCTCACGGACCACGGGAACTCCAGATGCATGATCCGAATTCTGCTGCTTGCCTGCCCACACGTTACTGAAACTCAGTTGCATTGCTCTCTCCAAAAGCAAGAGTCGCTTGTCAACCCATTGACGCACGGTCGTCAACAAATGGAGGTGCCTGATCTTTCAGAAAGGCATAAAACCGATGCGAGCTACCAGCCTTGCATAGAGGCCAATGGCCAAAGCACATAGTCTAGAAGATGCCCCGGCTTCTGCATACGTGGAGTGGTTGCACAGGCATCATCGCGAGACCGCCCCCAACCCTTGGCGAGGTGCGGTATCACCGACTAAAACCCACTTGCCGCGGTCATAGACGAACCTGCGCTCGACGAATGCGGCCAGCAGGCAGCTAAGCTCTGCCGCCCGGCCTTGCCCCAAGACGCGCGGTCCCCCATCGAGACTGAGCACTCCGACGAGAAAATCTCGAATTAGCGTGCCTTGGTCCAGAGGTCAAGTCTTCACACCCTTGAGGTCAGTGCGAAGGCGATGCCTCGCTGCACTTGAGCTCATCGCTCGGTAGGCCTCGTCGATGACAAGCCAAAGGCAATCAATCCCGGCTGCTGAATATTGTCGAATATCATTCAACTTGAGATTTGGTTCACTGAAGTTGGGCAGTAAAAAGTGTGTAGATCAAGGCGGCGCGCGGTTTGCGAAGGAGGGTAACCCCCGCTCCGATCGTCTATCAGACAGTGCCTACTTGGCAGGGGTGCTTACGAGATGAACCGCGGTCACGCCCTTACAACTTACAGAACCGCGCAAGCCAACATGACAGATCTAACCTATCGTCCCGCGAAGCCCGACGACGTGGACCTATGCATTCAAATTAGAGGTCGAACCGGAGAGAACGCCTTCTCTGAAGAAGACCTGCGTGCCTTAGGAATCACCGCAGAGACGTGGAGGACCGGCATCGAACAAGGCGACTCCCCCGGCTTTGTCCCTTGTGCGAATGGGCAGATGCGACTACTGTTTTGGCGATCATGAAAGCGGAGAAATCACGGTACTTGCCCTGCTCCCTGCATACGAGGGGCTCGGTATTGGGAAAACTCTATTGAGTCTGAGGACTAAAGAGCTTATGCGGCTGGGCTTCAATCGCTTATTCTTGGCTTGCTCAAGTGACGCGAGCGTTCGCTCCCACGGTTTCTATAGGCATTTAGGCTGGAGGGCCACAGGGGAACGGGATGAGTCCGGGGATGAGATCTTGGAGATCACCCTTTAGAGTAAATTTCGTGTTAATCGCTATGAGAGCTCAATTGGATCAAACGAAAGACGGCAAGGCATCAAGGGAACCGCGGTTAGGCTGCGGCGCAGCAGTCGTTCACGATGGAAGACTGCTCCTCATACATCGTCGTCGGGAACCCGAAGCGGACCATTGGGGATTGCCTGGGGGGAAGGTGGACTGGTTAGAGCCGGTCGAGCAAGCAATACGACGAGAAATACGGGAAGAATTAGGAATTTCTCTTGGCGAATTGCATTTACTTTGCGTAGTCGATCAGATCGATCCGAGCCGAGCCACGCATTGGGCAGCACCGGTATTTTTGACGCTGCAATTCGAAGGCACTCCTGCCCTGATAGAACCAGATAAGCACGCTGCCTGGGGTTGGTTTGCACTTGATCGTCTGCCTGAGCCTTTGACTATGGCGACTCGCACCGCGGCGCTTCATTTGCGCCAACGTTTTGCCTCGGCACATTAGCCTCACGGCGCCTTGATGGCGTGCAGCCTAGGCCGTGGGCCAATTCCGGCGCAAAACGATTGCGGCCATGTTTGCTTGCTGCAGATGGGCAGAGGTTTCACCTGAATGAAGCACTCACTGGAAACAGGTTTTCCGTCATGTAGTCGACGAACGCCCGCACTCTGGGCAGCACTTGTCGATTAGATGGCCATAGCACCCAGAAAGTGCTTGATGCGCCCGCCCATTCATCCAGCACAGTAGCAAGTGTATTGCTATCGGCGGCAGATTGAACGGCGAAATCTGGTAGGCAGGCAATACCATGGCCTTGAATCGCCATATGCAACAGAGTTTCCACCTGGTTACTCATCATGCTTGCCACGGGGCGAAAGTCGATATCCCTGTGATCGCGGCGCAGCGGCCATTTCTCTGTCAAGCCAGTACTTGGGAAGCGATGGAGGAGTCAGGCGTGCTGCGTCAGATCGTCAGGGTGCGTCGGAGTTCCATGGCGCTTGAAGTATGCAGGCGCCCCTACGCAGGCGAAACGACTGGCGCCCATCCGTTGCTCAATGACCGACGGCTACGACTGCTATCAGAATGCCTTGGCGGAGCGGGTCAACGGCGTCCTGAAGGGGGAGTTGTTGCTCCACAGGCCCGCTGATCTGGCCCAAGCCCGGTTCATGGTCAAGCAGTCCGTCGATATCTACAACACCGAGCGACCGCACCTGTCCCTACAATGCAAAACACCCGATGAAGTTCATCGGGTGCTCAGTCCGTAGCACAGCTACGGATACAGTCCTGTAGGTGTCAACCTAGGGCAGGACGGGTCACCCCCAAGCAATTGGCCGGAGGGATCCCCGCAGGATGACTGTCTTCGGCCGAGAGAAGCCAATCGATCATAAGTCGCAGAGCAATCGAAATCTTCACACTGGCATGTGTCGAAAAACCGGATTCAATTGCGTGGTATAGGGCGATCTGCTGTTTTAAAACGGCAAGCGGCGGCGGCTGTGGAGGGTAGGCATCGCCTGCGAAGCGTTCACCTGCCTCGAGCCCTGCTGAATTGTGAGTCCGATAAGTGCCTCGAAAAGCTCTTGCTGCCCCGCGGGCAGTACGGGCTGCAGCGTGGCGCATCGCTTTTTGGTGTCGAACAAAGATTCGACCATCCACCCCACCAAATAGAGCGCCGCAAGGCAGCCTCCAGCGGTCGCGACGCTTCCTTGACATACCAAGGGTTGGTCCACTGGCTCCAGTCCTAGAGCGCGCAAGCCGCCACGTGCATCCGGGTGTGTGGTGGCACGACCGCTGGAAAGCAGTCCAAGTCGCTCAAGGATGAAGGCGCCGGCACAAATAGAGCCAATAAGCTGTCGTGTGGGATCGAGCTGGAAAGATGACAAAAAATCCGGATCAGCAAGCGCAGCCGGTATGCCCAACTTGCCGCTGGAGAACAACACTGCATCGGCCTGATTGGCCTCAGAGAGAGCGCCGTGCGCCGAAACGGACAGGCCATGCGCCGATCGCACGATGGAACTGGATGCCAAGATGCGCACGTTCCAGTCCTTCGTGTTGCGCCCCAAGATGTCCCACATTAGGAAGAGGTCGATGTCGGTGAATTGGTCGAACGTGACCAGGGCAATTTCTTTCAAGGCGAACTCCAAGAGAAGGGCCGCTGTGCGACATGTCGCGGCGGTCTGTGCTAGTGTTCGCAGCGTATCAATCCAGATCGCACCATACACAGTCTGTATGGCGCAGACATATGAGCAAACTGACTCGTAATCACTGGGTCGCGGCAGGCCTTGAGGCCCTCGACCTAGAAGGGCACACCGGCGTCTCGGCCGAAAACCTCGCTCGGCGATTGAACGTCACCCGTGGATCGTTCTATCACCATTTTCACAATCGTGAAGACTTCGTGCGTACATTACTTGGCAAGTGGGAAGAGGACTATACGGCGCGGATGCTTGCGTATGCCGCGCAGGGACGCAACGCCAGCGAAACCCTGATGCGCTACTTGAGCATCGCCGCTGAGAAGCATCCGACCAGGGAAGTCACGATCCGAGCGTGGGCGTTGATCGACCCGTTGGTGGCCGAGTTTCAACGGCGAGTCGACGCAACTCGTCTGGCTTTTGCAGTGAGAACATGCAGTCGATGGGTGCGCACGCCTGGTCATGCGGAGATAGCCGGTCAAGTGGCTCACCTATGCTTGATCGGTGCGCAGCAGACAGGGCTGCGACGTGACGCTGGTCACTTCAATGGGCTAATGCAGCATGCGTTTACCCTCTTCAAAGGCAAGCTTACATCGCGTCCCTAAGGCTTAAGTGCTGCCTTTGCGCATGAATGTGAAGCGTTCTGGTTTTTCGTGCAGCAAGCGTATAGAGCTCGTAACTCAGCAGAAGTGTTCGAACGGTTAACCAGATACGCTCGCAATGATGTCAACAACCGCCTCCAAGGCCTCTATGCTCGATTGGACTGCACTTAGGCGCTTATACCGTGGTATTGCCCCTTGCCAGAGCGCAACTGTCGTGATGGAATGGTCGAAGCGCCGCCCGTAATCATGGCCCAACCAAGCATGCCATTCATGGCTCTGTTCGCCCCCTACCATGGCCCCCCCGCCACAAGCTGATTGCACCTTCATGCAAAGCGCTGGAGAGACGCGCCGCCCACCATACGAGCACATCCGTAGTGCGATCGGCTCTCGACATCCTGCAGTACGCAGGTCAGGTTCGTTGGTTCGCGATGGGCGGCCATTCGATCTCACTTTTGCCACCAACCGATGATCAGCAAGCGTTACGCTTTTAGACTGAAAAGGCTGACCATACGCGCCTTCCGAACAAGGAGTGAAAGCAGACCCTGTCCCGCAGCGTCTGTTTCAGATAAGGAACCTAGGCCCGTTATCGGCCTTTCAACGGAAGGGAAGAACTTCTCAGGCATCTTCACGCTCTGCGCCCGAGCTGAGTTGGAGAATTTAGTTACTACATGCTCGAGGAAGTCGAGGTTTGTTTTTCTGCTCGCAGATTGGGGCCCATTAACAATTGCCGTCAGAAATCCCTTATCGAAGAGCGTCGAACTGAACGCGTCGCCTTCCAGTATACGTTGGGCGACGAGAGCGTCATGCTCATTCATCTCAGCCATGCTCTGATTTTTACCGCCGCCCCCCATCGCTGTGTCATTTGATCGGTACTTCGCAAGATCCCTCGCAATACAATCAACTTCCCGAAGGTCCGCGCCGCGCGCCGACGCGTAACTATATAGGTAGCCAAGCAATGCCTTATCCTGCGAGGTGAGTTTTTCCAACTCGGAATCCCGCTGAAGATGACCGTTATCAAACAATCTTGACAACATAAGCGCCTGCCCGCTCAAAGTCGCCCCTCCCGCGGAATTCGGCCCTCCTCCGTCCATACCGACCGACCGTGTGGCATGATCAGACCCTTGCGCTATGCGCGCACTTTCGGCGGCCCGAGCGGCCGCGTGGAGCTGCCCCATGACGGTTATACGCATATCAAAGTTTCTCCATAACTCTTCACCAACAATTTTTCCAGCCCACGCCTCGTCAACTCCGATATTGGATCGGCGTCATTCCTACGTAGGCTTTGAATACCCGCTGGAAGTGACTTTGATCCGAGAATCCGAGCGAGGTGGCGACGTGCGCCAACGCTCTGCCACTGCGCACCTGTAGGCGCGCTTCCTGGATCCGCTGATCGGTATGCCAGGCGAGCGGGGTTAATCCAGTTTCCGTGCGAAAAGCTCGAATCAACTGGTATCTATCCATACCAGCTAGACGGGCAAGCTCGTCCAGCGGCGGACGATTCGTCAGCCGGCCGCGCAGGCGGGACATGACGGCATGAAGCTCCGAACTCGCCGCGCCATAGTGCGGTGCATGCACGACCACGTCGCCCTCAGTTGCTCCCAGGTCCGCCACAAAAGCAGTCAAGGCTGCTGCTTTCAATTCCAACCGGGCTGCACTGAAAAGGACGGAATTAAGCTCAGAGAATTGGGCGTACCGCGCCTGAGACCGATGTATTTGAATGGGGGCATGATCCCATACGGATTCTTGGCCATCAAAAGGTTTTCCGCCCCCCTGGCGCATCCACTCCTGGCCTACATTTAGTAGCTGATAGCTCCATGGATCGTCGGTGGCTGGGGTGCAGGTGAATACGCGCTCTGGCGCTATAACAACGACAGCGCCACGCTTCAATAGATGGGTCGTCCCATCCCCGCTGGTGAAGGCCATAGTTCCTCGATCGATCGCGCCAATAGAAAAGGCCCGCAGGCTATGGGCTCGATAGCGCCCGCCCTTGCCAGCGGCGCGACGACTCTCAACATACGGTAGACACGGATCACGCCAGAATTCAACGGGAGAGACCATTAAGCGGGTTTTGAAAGAATGATCGATGAAGAAAATTTGCGTCTTTAACGCCCCTTCTCCCACACACTAAGCAGGATTGCGAAACCCTCGTGTAGACCTGCAGAACGTCCAAAACCCGAGAATTGCAAGTGGCCTCAGGTCGGATCGAAACGCTAGCGCTCGTAGGTCGCAGACCGGCCAATAGACCGAATTGCGCTGCTCCCTGAATCGAGCACGCATATCGGTCGCGCATTAGCAGCGTTCCGCCCCAAGCCCCGAAGTGTGAGGTAGACACCAATCGGGTGCCCCGGAAAAGCACCGATCACGGCGTCGATGCTCTTTGAGTTTAGCTGGTTGCGGAATCGCAGTATTGAACGAAATTGCAGCCTAGCCTTAGGCACCAGGACAAAGAGACTCAGCCGGCCATGGCAGAGCACGGGCATCCTCAGTCGCGGTTGGTCGTGAGCGAATGTTCAGCTTTGTAGTGGCGAGCCGTACGATCAGACCGGCGAGAAGTTCCATACTGCGCCGATTGATCACTGGCGCGCCCACGTTCATGCGACAATTTTGGCTGCAGGGACTCCAATTAAGCACTCGGCGACAACATGAAAATAATGACAAGTATTGACGATTTGGGCCCTCGTATCTGCATACTAGGCCCAAGCAATAGCGGAAAATCCACGCTAGCGCAGGCCATTTCGCGCAAGCGTGGGCTGGACGCTGTTCATCTCGACCGGCTCTTCCATTCCCCTAACACCAATTGGCTGCCTCGTTCTGAGGCAGAGTTCATTCTCTTGCACGATCAGGCAATACAGCAGGACTGCTGGGTCATGGACGGGAACTACACCCGCACGCTTAGCCAACGCCTTAAACGATCCACGGGCCTGATCCTGCTTGACTCACCGACATCTTCAAGCCTGCTTCGATACTTTCGTCGAACCTGGTTTGAAACTAACCGCCGCGGCGCGCTCGACGGTGGCAGAGATTCCGTGAAGTGGCGGATGCTTTACCACATAGCAGTGGTAACCCCGAAAAATCGTAAGCGCTATGCGCAGATGTTCGAGAACGCTGATCTACCCAAACTGAAACTTAGGAACATGCGCGAGCTCCGGAACTTTTATCGAGTAGAGAAGCTCGCCGCCTAGCTCGTGAAAAGTGCCCCCACCGGAGTGTCAGCGTCGATCAAAAATATACCGCCACACGAGTGCCCCGAACTTTTAGCTTCTGTGGTTGCCTGGAAGGTACCTACTGCGGACGGCCGTGCTCACGTAGCACCGCTTTGGGTGAGTACATCAATACTGGTTCGGGCTCAATACGTGTACGTTAAGCTAGCGCCGATGCTGTATTGGTTTCTCTCCTGAACGATGGGGCTGTCTGCCGCGTCGCCAAGCAGCCGACGAGCCTCGGCCGCGACAGTCCACGACCAGGAATCGCTAATTGGAATAGTCCATGCTGCACCTAAGGCGACACTTTCGAGCCCTGCTTTAGGCGAGTATCTCCGGAAGCCAGAGCTCAGGGATTGCCGATTGCTTACTCCATACCAAGTACGCATGTAGTTGCCATCTCCAAAAGTTCCGCTCAGGGACAATGACGCCGTGCCTGCCGAGCCTTCGTAGAAGTTCGTGCTAGCGCCCAGATTGAAGAAAGTGTACGCGCTACCCACGTCACTGTTGTCGCCCTTCTTGAAAGCATGCACCAGGCTAGCTGATAGAGTTACTGGCCCTAGGCCGGTCTCGGCATCAATGCCGATCTGCGCGCGACTTTCCACGCTACCCATACCTCGGAGGAAGTTCGATCCCTGATCACTGCTGCTCTTACGATCTTTGCGCGACGCGCTGGGTGCAACATAGAAGCGAAATGTGCTCTCCAATGCCTGCGTTTCCCACCCCAAACCATAGTCAGTGTTTAGAAAGAACCCGTTCGGACTGCGTATCCCCAGACCCACAATCGGTACAGCGGCTGCCTCGTTGCTACCGCTATAGCGCGGCGCATAGCCAACGCCCACGGTGCCATAGAACCGCCATTCGTCTCCCTCGCCTGCGCCGGTGGCGACCGGCAAGCCACGCGACCCGGCGTTTCGCTGGCCGTAAGCGGAATTGATCTCAGCCATCTGCATGTTTTCCGCAGCAAAGGTGAGTATCGGCAAAGTCGCCAATGTAGCGGCAGCGGCGAGGCGCCAGAGTGTACGGCAAGCTTGAATAGATATAGTCATATTAGAAAAGCAGAACTCGAAAATAGATAAGTAATACTAAATTTGACGTTGCAGGTTGAAGGTCACGGATCGCCACAACCCGTTGTCCACCGCAAGCTCGACTGTCAAAGTTGACTGCCGCGCCCCCCGTATCGCAGATCCCCTTACCGTTAATCGGAGACCTCTCACGGTCGTACCGGTACGTAGTGACGGTTCGGACCAGTGGCATAGACGGCCAACGAGCTCGGCAATGTGTAGAGGGAAGCGAAGGATGAGTGAGTACCAAGTAAAAGCACTTTAAGAATTCACGTCTCGATACTATCCGCGCGATACGATCCGATCCTTCTGCATTTGTAGGAAGTTTGTGAAGATTAACTAGCTATCATGTGAAGATTCTTCACGCATCCCTATGCAACGTCGTCGCAATGCGTTGCGGCCCCAAGCCAAGAACAATAGAACTTGCAGGCCTCTGACGTCTGCCGAACGAGCGGATTCTCGGCCGTTCTCTAGACGAAGCAGTACCGCCCAGGGGGCCGTTTTAAGCTGGCCAGTCAGCCAATGCCCTGGGCAAACTGTGCACGCTCGAGGTGTCTGGTCTGGGGCGGTTCTAAATAGGCAATTCCATAGACCTGCGGCGCGTCCGCAGCACCGCCAGTGTGGAGCTTCCCCGGGGGATCCCTGCAGCACGGCTTCGCCTGCAGCCAACGATTGGCCATGCGTGCCGAAGATAAAACCTCCTAGCGCGATCGCCACGGATAGGCCGCATCGTGGAAATTCGGCCCGCAGTTAAAAGCTCGCAGGCCCGCCAACATCACGTCAACAGGCAAGGCTGTCCCGCACTACCAGATTTATCGCAAAAGGGCCGCCGTCGCATTTCTAGGCCGAGATTCCCAGGTCTCGAAATCATCTCGATCCCTCAGGGCCTAAGGGTGTTAGAAGGAGCGAATGAGTAGCGCCACAGTATCAACGCTAGGCGATCGGTGAAGAAGCACAATGCAGCTTCGTCATGGATAGAGAGCGGGGTCGCGGCAGAATTTCACCTGCCACCGACGCTGGGCAGCCGCTCCCGGGAAGAAGTGGCCAAATGGCCTAGGGGGTAGGCGTCAGATTCCGAGTGATGAGCATCACGCCCACATCCTTGGGTGTAGACCGTCATGGCACAGTACGTAAGAAGGACAGCAGGGCACTGTTGACCTCGTCCGCGCGTTCCGTCTGCATTCAATGCCCGGCACCTTCAAGGATAGTCGCCGAGCCCATGGCTTGTCCTACCCTTACGAGGCAACGCCGGGAAGGAGGCTGCGCCCCCCGAACTCGCTATTCGCGCATCGGCGCGACGTGCCGAGCGAGTGAGCCAACTCTTGAACGAAGTGGATGCGAAGCGTCTTTTCCATATTTCGCAGTGCTCCAGCGCTTTGGGCTTCCGATTAGGTGAAGCCCATTGCCGAGCATTTGCGCAGTACAGCTATGAACAGTCCGAGGCGTTGCTTTCGGGGCAAGGCACATCCGAACAGAAGCGCGAACGCAATGCCATGATGAAACGGTTGCAGCTGGCGCCGTTGTGGCGTGGCGGAAAGCCTATTCCGGCAGGCCCAAACGTGCCGGCCATTGGAGAACGAAGCGGGCCCCACCTAGCGGGCTATCTGAAATTGTGACGCTGCCCTGGTGGCTGGTCGCCACCCGATGAACGATAGCCAGCCCCAATCCCACCCCACCCGTTCCCCTGTCGCGGCTTTCATCCAGACGAATAAAAGGCTCAAAAATCCTGTCTCTGTCGGCAACAAGAATACCCGGTCCGTCATCGTCCACCCTCAGTACAAAGTCGCCATCCGAGCGAAGCTTCAATTCGACTTCAACTCTCTCATGCGCATACCGCACTGCATTCTGCAGCAGGTTGAGCAGTGCCCTGCTCATGTAGCGAGGATGCAGCCGGACTTGTGAAGGGTGACCGCCATGCACGACGCAGCGCACATTGCGAGCTGCTGCTTGATGCTGGATCATGGCTAGCGCTTTGGCTAGCCAATCGCTTGCATCAACGGTTTCCAGCGCTACGATTTCCTCGGAAGGATGTTCTAAGCGCGCATAGACCAGCAGTTCCGCCACCATATTCTCCAGCTCAGCGACGTCTGCCCGCATATCCTGGAAGACATTCTTATCTCGCGAACCTGCCTCTTCCCTATCCACCAAGTCGATTTCGAATGAGAGGCGCGCCAGCGGCGTGCGAAGTTCATGAGAGACCGCGTTAGTCAAATTTCGTTGGCCTTCGACCAGAGTGGCGATCCGCTCTGCCATGTAGTTGAAGCTTTCGCCAATATGCCGAAGGCCCGAGATTCGCGACAGATGCACGCGCTTGCCGAGGTTTCCCTGACCCATTTGCATGGCAGCGTTACGCAATGCGTCCATGTCACGCCACACGGGAAGCGCCCAAAGCACGAATAATGCAGTAGCCATCAGCAACGTCAACAACGCCCACGCACCCCATGTGAGCATCCTATCCAGGAAATCATCGCCAGGCAGACGCAGTTCCAGCCACTGCTTGGGCTCTCCCGGCAGTGGAATGATGAATGTGCTGTATTCGTCCCGCATTAGGAAGCCCGCGTGCGCCAGTTGACTGCGATCATGCTCTCCTAGGGTAACCTCTGCGTCGGCTAGCAATCGCAGTTCTGCACCGTAGTGTGGCAGCACGTTCTCACGCAAAAAAAGCTCTCGCTCAGCGGGTGCCACGGAGTCCAATTCTTTGTGCAACGAATGCACTTCACCGCGCATCGCCCGAAATGTTAGGTCGTCCAATTTCGGAGAAAAGAATGCGTTAAGGCCCTTGTCCACCAGTTGGAAGGCAGCTCCCAAGCTAAGAATGGCCATTAAAAAAAGATGGAGCGCGAACTTGAACATTGTTGGCTTTGAAGCGGCAGACGACCGCCTCCTACAGACGTGGCGAGGATACGATAAATGGAACGACACTATGCAAGCCAGTCCCGCCTACCAAGGTGTTGAAGCATTGACCGGCATCACGGCGAGAATCCCGCCCACAGCTCCGCACGCCCTTAGAGAAAATCTGTGAAGTTGAGAGAAGGATAATTTTTTTCTGGCTTATGCCACGCGGACTTGCCAACTGCGCTCACCGCTGTTGTCGCAGTCGCTTAAAGGTCAGCGTTGTAAGAGCACAGACTTTAGATACCCCATTATTCACTACATAGACCTGAGCGCTAAGGAACGCGACCGTCTGACCATTACCCACCACGTGAGCAACGCATCGTATGGTGTCTCCGACTGCAGGGATAAGAAAGGAAGTTTTGAACTCAAGCGTGATCATACTGTCGGACTCTTCTCCTACCCGCTCATCAAGCAGGCTAAGAGCTGCATAGCCCGCGGTGGCGTCCGCTACCATTCCAACAATTCCGCCTTGCACGGCACCACGGTGATGCAGCAAAGACGAACCAATGTCAGCAGACGCTTGACAACGCCCACGGGAAATGTCTTCTAGGCGTAAACCAATATGGCGATAGGCCGGTTCTTCGGCAAACTGTTGAGCAAGATGCCGTATTCTGTCTATATGCAGCTCTGGATGCGCGCCCGCAATTTCGATCATGGAGAAGCTCTTCATAAGGATGGCCTCTCAGTATCTTGCACTTTCCCGGGGGCTGTATTGAACGCTATTGCAGCGTGCTCCATGACTGCTCGCCCCAGCGACAATGCATGACCTTCGGGGAAGCGATGGCTGGACAGAAGGGAGTCCCGCTCGCTCAGCAGGTTGCGGTTGCTCGCCCCACTCCCGTCGCCAACCTAATATGGGCCGTCGCTGGAGATACATTGAAGCTGCGAACGTTCACTCGCCGAGCACCTTACGTAGCCATACTGCCATGTCACTCGCAACCTCGTGCATGCGGCTGGTTCCGCCGGGATCGGACAGCCGATGATCCAATTCGGGATAGGTTCGATAATAGATATTCCTGCTTCCAGACATGTGCAATCTAGCCACCAGTTCTAGCACTGCACTAGGCGATACGGCCTTATCTCGTCCAGACTGAATGATAAGCGCAGGCGCAGTGGTCTTTTTGAGCAGATTCAGTTGATCCAATGAAAGTGCTTCGCGCCACCAGTGGCACCCATGATCACTTACAATTAGCTCGTCGCAGATTTGGCTCCTAACTTGCCGAACGAGGTCACGAATTCCAGCTTCGGCATGTTTCTTTTGACGCGCTGACATCGGGTCCGCACTTACGCTGTACAGCATGTCGTCGATGAACCATTGTCCGCCGCCATTGAAGGCTATCGTCGCGGAGACGTACGGCGATATCGCCGATAACATGTGCGCCACCACAGCGCCCTCGCTTCCTCCGATAACAACGACCTGACGATACAAATGCATGCGCAAGACTTGGGTTAATACGGCATCAAGATCTCGCGTGCGTTGCGACAAGCTGTCATAGCGTAAATAGTCAAGAGGGCAATCGGCACGATCGACCTCGTCTTCATATGGCAGATGCTCATCGATGCCGTACTTCTCTACGCTCAACACATCCGCTTCAGGGATCACCCCAGCCAAGTGTTCCCAGATCGCCCGAATACGCCGCACGCTATTGCAGTCCGACCCCTGAATCACCAACAGCAATCTCTCCGATCGTCTAGAGTGATCGTAGCGATCCAAGTAGTAGGTAATGGCGGAACCATCGGCACGTAATAACTTTTTCATCGGGGTAGCCTCAGCGGCGCTCGCAGCCCCTGTTTGAGTCATCCCAGCCAACGCAATGATCAAGCCTATGCCTAGGCTCGCACAAATTCGCTTCATTATTTACAACCTCCCAAGTTCAAGATCGTGTGCCGCCAGCGCACCATCGTGACACCTGATGCTCAGTCGCTTTCCACCGTGATGTTCGCTAGGCAGGACAGCAACGCGGCCGGATGATAGCAAAGCCACGATCCCCCGAGCCCAGCAAGACTTGCGAGAGCACGGAGAAACGTGCAGTAGGCATCGAGTGGCGCGACTTATGAGGGGGAGCGGCTTGCGCGCGCTGCATGGATATCGCGCGAGGCATATTCCAGCCCCCAAGCGATCACTGCTGCCCCCCAACCTATTGCAGCGCAAACTTACCGTTTCCAGACCCAACGAGGCCTGAGTAATAGACATCACCTACATTCGAACATGGCCACGAAAATGCTAAGGACCGCGGGCTGGACCGCCTTGCTTACCGCATTGGCTGTGGCCGTAACACGCGGCGGATGGGCGTCTGGGCTGACCGGCTATGGCGGACACTCCAGTGTGGCGGCCGGTGCCGTATTCTTGGTGCTCATTGTGCGAGGACGCCATACGGCCCATGACCGGAGCGGCCTCTGACTACTCGCCTAGCTGACCTCCCCGCGCAGGCGTCGCGTCTCTTTATCGTAGGAGCAAGCCGCCGTTCCATGTGACCCGATTTTCACTTAACCGGCGACGTGCGCGCGACGTCCTCCGGGGCGCCGAGGTAGGATCTTGTGCTATTTTTCTCATCGAAAACTGAAACACCGGAACTCATCTATGGATCAGGACATTCGCCTCGCTATCGTCGTAAACCCCAGCCTACCGTTGGGCTTGCTAGCCAATACGGTCGGCGCCCTCTCCATTGGACTTGGCGCAAGATTTCCTGGCCTCGCGGCGAGGCAGCTCACTGACCGACAGGGCCTCACAATCGATATCAGCGCGGATAGGCCCGTGCCAGTCCTTCAAGCCGAAGCGGAAACTATTCGACTGCTCATGCTCAAGGCCATGTTAGAACCCAAAGGGCGGGCAGTTGTACCGTTTCCAGCCTTTGCGCGTTCGCTACATGCCTTTGCAGACTACGAAGCAGCTTTTCCTAGTTGCGACCTAACCGCCGAACCTATTGACGGTTTGGGGCTGGCAGGGCCTTCGAAATGGGTTAAATCGCTCACTGGATCACTCAAACTTCTGCGTTGACTCTGCGCCCGCGGAACAACGACACGCCCCGACCGAGCCGTGCGGAGATTCAAGACGTACGGCTCCTCCTTCCCTTGGTGAGAAAGCTCGCCTGGTGTCCTGCCCAGGGACGCCAGCCTCTATCACGCAGTTCCAGAGCGTCGCGCGCAATCCATAAGGCGGTCAGTTGCACAACCAGCTTCCTTACCTCGCATGTTGACTCCTCAGCGAATCACGCCTGTCCATACTTCTTCCACATTTCCTCGACGGTAGATCCACCTCGGCCGCGCAGACTGCTCTCCACATCACCTACAGAGAGTCGCGTCCATGTCCGAGAAAACCGCCAGCTTGCTGGCAGACGAAGCCCGCTATTGCTCATTCGGCGATACCGTCCACTACGTCAATCCGCCCAAGATCTTTACCGGCTGCGAAGGCAGCTACATGTTCGACGATGCGGGGACGCCCTACCTGGATCTGCAGATGTGGTATTCGGCGGTCAACTTCGGCTATAGGAATCAGCGTCTGGAGAACGCCCTCAGACGCCAACTCGAGACACTTCCGCAGATAGCCAGCCAGTATTTGCACCCGAGCAAGATCGAGCTGGCACGCTTCATCGCACAGGACGCGGAAAGGAAATGGGATCGCTCCGGGCGCGTGCATTTCAACGTCGGCGGTGCGCAGGCGATTGAAGATTCCCTGAAGATCGTGCGCAACGCCAGCCAGGGCAAGAGCCTGATGTTCGCCTTCGAAGGCGGCTACCACGGCCGCACGCTGGGCGCTTCCAGTATCACCTCGAGCTACCGCTACCGCCGCCGCTTTGGACACTTCGGCGACCGGGCGCAATTCGTGCCGTTCCCCTACCCGTTCCGTCGCCCCAAGGGCATGACGTCGGAAGAATACGCGGATTCGATTGTGCGGGAGTTTGCGCGCAAGTTCGAGAACGAATATCACGCAGTCTGGGATCCCAAGACTTCGCAATGCGAGTATGCGGCTTTCTATGTCGAACCGATCCAGGGCACCGGCGGCTACGTAATACCGCCGGCGAATTTCTTCACCGGCCTCAAGCGCGTGTTGGACCAGCACGGCATCCTGCTGGTGGTGGACGAGATCCAAATGGGCTTCTGGCGCACTGGCACCCTGTGGTCCGTCGAGAACTTCGATATCAAGCCGGACGTGCTGGTGTTCGCGAAGGCACTCACCAATGGTCTGAACCCTCTATCTGGCTTGTGGGCGCGCGAGGAACTGATCAACCCTGAGGTTTTCCCGCCGGGATCCACCCATTCCACGTTCGCCTCCAACCCATTGGGCACCGCTGTCGGGCTGGAAGTCATGAAAATGACCCATGAGATCGACTTCGGCCGCCAGGTGCGCGAATCGGGCACCTACTTCCTGGAGGGACTGCGAGATCTGCAGATGCGTCACCGCGAAATCGGCGACGTCGACGGGCTGGGGCTTGCCTTGCGCGCCGAAATTTGCACCGAGGACGGCTTCACGCCGAACAAAGCCCTGCTCGACCGTATGGTAGATATCGGCCTTGCAGGCGAGCTGGACTACCAAGGAAAAAAGCGCGGCCTGGTACTTGACGTGGGCGGCTACTATAAGAACGTGATCACCTTCGCGCCTTCCCTGATGATCAGCCGAGGAGAAATCGACGAGGCTATGGCACTGCTCGATCAACTGATCACACGTGCCAAGCGGACCTGATGTCCGCTGCCCGCATTCTGCGCAACGCGCTCGAGCCAGAGCCTCTGCTCGAGTGCTTCCTTGCATATCCCCCTGAAGGATTCGAGATACTGAGTCCCCTGCCCTTGCCCGTCTTCGCGGCACCGCTCGATTTGCTGACGACCGCCGAAGACGCTTTCAAGGCGCGTATCAGAAGCCTGCCCGGCTATGCCTGGTGGTCGCGCTGGCTCACGGTGCGCGCGGCCTTCGTCGGAACGACGGTCAGCGAGTACGCCCTGCTGCCTGCCGATTTCGATGCGCCCGCCTTGGCGCAGACCTTGCGGCGGCGCCCGGGCCGCCAATACGCACTGACCATTGTCAAGGACTTGCCGCAGCGATCTCCTCTGCTTTCTGAAGCAGACAACAAGATGGCGGATGCGTTCGCCCAGGCCTGTCTTGAGCAGGGTTACGTGATGGTGGAAGGCCAAGCGCTCGCGTATGTCCCTGTGGATTTCGACGACGGCGAAGCCTATGTGAACCGGCTACCCAAGAGCGCTCGTCGATACATACAGCGCAAACTGAGTACCCGTGATCGCATCGCGGTAAAACGTATCGCTACTGGCGTCGCGTTTTCGGACGACATGCTAGTCGACAGCTACTACGCGCTGTATCAGAACGTATACGCGCAGAGTGAAGTCCATTTCGACCGATTGACACGGCCCTTCTTCGCCGCGCTGTTACGCGACGATTCTACCGGCGGCATCGTATTCGAGTACCGGAACGCCGACACCGGCGCCCTGCTGGGCTGGAACCTCTGCTTCGACGACGGCAAGCGGCTGGTCGACAAGTACATCGGCTTCTCGTATCCGGAATCGCGCCAAATGAACCTGTACTTCGTTAGCTGGATGGTCAACCTCGAGTATGCGCTTGAGCGTGGCCTTAGCCACTACATCGCCGGCTGGACAGATCCGGGCGTCAAGGCATTGCTGGGCGCCCGCTTCACCGCGACGCGCCATGCCGTCTACGTCCGCAATCCGCTCCTACGCCTACTGGCCCGCCGGCTCGCAAACCGTCTCACCTCTGACAAGACATGGATCCATTCGTAAAGCGCCCCAGCTTGAAACAACGGCCAGTGGTGCTGGATACGGATGGTTCAGTGGGCGCGCTTCCGGGAGAACTCCGGCTGATATTGAACGATGATTGGCGCGAGGCTGTCCGCTTTGGCTGCCGTCGGGAAGTATTGCGCGCCTGCATGCGCAATCTGGAGAGCCGCATGCCGGCCACGAATGGGGGCGGCACGGTCTTTCTGGGTAGCGGCGACTTTCATCATCTTAGCTTGCCGCTGATCCAGCGCTGCGCGAACCTCGGCCGGCACGTCGGCCTCCGCGTGGTCGTGCTCGACAATCATCCTGACAACATGCGGTTCCCTTGGGGCATCCATTGCGGGTCCTGGATCCGCCATGTGGCGCGACTACCTCAGGTTGCACAAGTGCACGTCATCGGCATTACGTCCAGTGATCTGAGTGTCTCTCATGCCTGGGAACATCACCTGGGCTCGCTGCTCGCCGGTAAGGTCACTTACTGGAGCACTGGCGTCGATACGCGCTGGACGCGTTGGCTGGGCCTCCATCCACACTTTCGTAGCTTTCCGGACCGCGACACCTTAGTGCAGGCTGCCTGCCAGGAGTTGGCGGCAGAATCGCTGCCTACCTACTTCAGCATCGACAAGGACGTCTTCTCTGTCGAAGAAGTGCAAACAAACTGGGACCAAGGAGTGTTCCGCCACACCGATCTGAAGATGCTCGTCAAGGCCTTGCGCGGCCTGATCGTGGGCAGTGATGTAACCGGGGACGTCTCGGTATGGCGCTACCGAACCGCGTGGAAGCGCCTGCTCAGCTCCGCTGATGGTCAGAATACGGCGCACGAGGACGCTGAACTCCCCAAATGGCAGGCGCGTCAGAACGCCTTCAATTGGCAGATCCTCAAGCTGCTAAATGACGCGCACTGCACGGAACCGGCTTCTTTTCTACGTTCTGCCCCCGACAGCGGATTGTAGCGCCACAGTTGGCGTGCACACTGGCAACGACGGGTTGCTCACATGCCGGCCATCGCGTTGTGGCCGGCTCTTCCCCTACTTCCTAAGCCCTATATTCGTCATTGCGACCGCGCGGGCGCGGCCGCGGAGGATTCGCTGACGGCCAGGCACCCAACGCCTGCCAGGATGAGCACAGTGCCCGTGATCTGGGGCCAGCCTACGGACTCTCCAAACCAGAGTGCCGAGACCAATAACACTGCAACGATTTCCAGGTACGAAGCGGCGAACGCCGGCCCAATAGGCGCGTGCCTGAGCAGGACTATCCAGGCGAAGAACGCCCCTAGATAACCCAGTAAGGCGCCATAGATCCAGGGCTGGCCGAACACGCGCATAAACCAGGCCATTGAAAACTCCAGCGGCAAAGCCTGTTCGCCCGCCAGCTTGAAACTGACCTGTGCAAGTGTGTCGAATACCATCAATGCCAGGAATCCGATCAAATAGAAGCGTCGCATTCTGTGCTCACCCCCCTTTCAGGCTCACCACCGCCACGCCTACCGAGACCAGCAGGATACCGAGTACCCTCAGCGGCGTGAGCCGCTCCCGGAATACGATCCGCCCCAGCAGCATGACGATCACGATGCTGATCGACCCCAGCAGCACGCCGTCGGAAAGTGGCACCAGGGAAATGAACGCCAGCCAGAGGACGAATTCCAGCCCATAGCAGACAATGCCTATCCAAAGCCAAGGCCGGCTCGCCATCCCGCACCACCGATTCCTTCCTTCTCCGGCTTTCGGGTCGACGGCAGCTGCCTTGAAAACCAGCTGTCCTACGCTGTCGAACAGTAGGTTGAGGATCCAAAGCGCCACCACCAATGGCGACATCGCGTCACTCCACATTGACGGCCTCCTGGGACGCCGTCCCATCGACGATCCCGTTGACGAAAGCCGCCGCGCGGGCGATGACCTGACGGCGCTCACGGTCGATTGTGATCATGTGATAGCTGTCGCGGAGCAGTTGCAGGTACACGTTCGCATTGCGCGCCCTATGCACGATTTCGAAGGCATTCGATACCGACGCGATGTCATCGTGGCGGGCATGCATTACCAGGCACGGAGCCCTCAGGGCGTCCATCCGCTGCAATACCGACGCCGCCAGCTTTCGCATCTCGACCACCGACCACCAGGGATTGCCCGGCAAGCCCGACGCCGCGCTGTCGCCCGCATGCATTTGGGACACGACACGGGCGCGCAGCGCCTCATCCTTGATCCCGTAGGGTGGCCGTTCCAAGAACACGCGATTCTGACCTATGCCCAGCCCACGCAATAGGGGCAACAAGAAAGCCAACTTGGTATGGCGCGGCATACTCCAGCCATCATGACGAAAAACCGGCGACAAGGCCAGCACACCTGCCACATGCAGCGGACGTTCCTGCGCGAAGGCCAGCGCCAACACCGCTCCCATGGAGAGTCCGCCGACAATCACCCGGTCGACCTGCTTGGCCAGCAGATCCGCGCCGCGCCGCACGCTGGCCAACCAATCCAGCCAGCTTGTGTTCACCAGGTCTTCCTGCGTGCCGCAATGCCCTGCCAGCTTTACCGCGAATACCGTGTAACCCTGTAGGTTCAGGCCGCGCGCCAGTACTCGCATTTCATTGGGTGTGCCGGTCAGGCCGTGAACCAGCAGAATTCCCGTGCGGCCACGTGCTCCCTGCCCTTCGAGCAAATACTCGCCGGTCAGCATCTTCAGCGGCTCGATGCGGTCCGGCCCCTCGTGGAGGGCTGACGGAACACTCGATGCCGGCTTGCCGGCAGTCGCTGTCGTAACGATATCAATCTCGTTCACGCCGAGGACCTCTCTCCCTGGCCAGACAGGATGGCGGGTAGGTGCAACAACGCGTCATCGAAGTTTCCGAAAGCCTGGTGTGAAATCCTGCTTTTCCGGCAATACTCCAGTAGCTTGGCCTTGGCCAATACGTAGTCAGCCTTGCCCGATACGCAGTAGTCTGAACTGCCGTCTCCCACATACAACACAAGTTGACCGGACTCTCGCTGCTCCGCCAACTGGCCGCATTTGCAGTTGGCACTGGCGCAACCCGCCCTGGCCCAGGGAGATTCGAGCGTCCAGCGACGCGGTCCGACGGGCAAGAGTCGGTTGGCTATGATCGGCAGATCACCCAGCCCTTCTCGCGCAAGCACGACCTGGATGGCATAGTCCAGGCCGTCGCTCACCACCTGCAACCCAATTCCGAGTTTGCGCGTCGCCGACACGAACCGCTGGAAGCTTGGGTCTATCTTGATCTGGTCGAGGCTCTCCCGCAGCTCGGCCACGCTCATGTCCAGCAGTTCCACCTGGCGGCTCATGCATTCGCGCGATCCGATTTCCCCGCGCGCCCAAGCTTCTTCCAGCGCTTCCCAGCCCGGCATTCCGTAACTGACCAACAGGGTGTCGGTCACGTCCTGGAGGCTGATTGTGCCGTCGAAATCGCACTGGATGGTCCAATTGGAAGAATCATCATCAATCATGGAAAGTCACTCTTACGTTTTGGCCCACGAGCGCCTGGACGGCGCCATCGAACTCAAGGATGCACTCAACCACATGCACGGGTCCGCGCTGCACGTCGTCCTGCTGTCGTCCGTTGCCGTACATCGGACTGATACGCACCAGCCGCGCCTGCGGTAAATCGGTTGCGCCTGGACCAGTATCCATATCTGAAGCCACCGTGGCGTGCATTCCCTCCCGTACGATCGAAACGTAGGCCGAGTTCAATTCCGCGCGCACGATCAGCGGACGGGCGGGCAACAGTGTCAGTGCCGTTTCACCCGCCTCCAGACGGGAGCCTTGCTGCGTCGAAATGGCCGCCACAACGCCGTCTTCGGAGGCGCGGAGAACAAACTGTTGGGCTTCCGCCTTAGCCTGCTCCAAGCGCTCCTCCGCCACTTCCACTTCAGCCCCAGCAACCGCGACAGCTGACATGGCCTCGCGCAAACGTTGCTGCGCCTCGTCGGCGAGCTGCGGCTGCGTAGCGCCCGCACGGGCCGCTTGGGCGTATCGTGCTTCTATGCGCCGAAGCTCTGGAAGACGTCCACTTTCTGCCTGAAGCCGGATGCGGGCTAGTTTTAGCTCCGATCTGGCGACCGACACAGCGGCTGAGGCTTGATCATTGGCTTGCGTCAGCAACAACTGACCGCGCTTTACCTGATCGCCTTCGCGTACCATCAAGGAGGTCACCGATCCCGCGACGGCAGACGCAAGAAAAGCCAGCCCGCCGTCGACCTCAATCTTGCCCCGAGCTACCGCGGCAGGCCGCCGAACTTCACGTACGTTCTTTTCCAGAATTTCACTCGGCACGCTATGCTCGGAACATGAAGTCAGCCCGAGCGTGGACGCGATTAGTAGTGCGCGCCATCGCGCTCCGGATGAAAAATCCATGTTCGTACTCCTTGTCAATCTGCTACGTTGCGCCGATCGCTGCGTATGGCGCCGTCTTCCATGCCGACTACGCGGTCGGCGTGCTTCACCAAGCGCGGGTCGTGGCTCACGCATAGCACGGTGGCCCGGTGCTTGCTGGCAAAGCGATGCAGGATATCGACCACTCGTTGTCCGTTCTCCGCGTCCAACGCACTAGTCGGTTCATCCGCAAACAACAATTTGGGCTCCTTGGCGATTGCTCTCGCGATGGCTACCCTCTGCTTTTCACCTCCGGAGAGCTGTGCTGGACGCATATGTGCGCGATGCGATAGTCTTACTTCGTCCAGCGCATGTCGCGCCAACTTGGCACTATCCGCGCTGCGCATGCCCAAATAGCCTAGCGGTAGCTGTACTTGCTCCAACGCAGTAAGCGCCGGGAACAGGTTGAATCCCTGGAAAACGAACCCCGTGTGTCTCAAGCGAAAGTTCTCTCGCTCCTTTCGGCTCATACCGCCCAAATCCACACCAAGCGCGCGCGTATGACCCTCGTCAGGGTGCTGAAGGCCGGAGAGTAGCGAGAGCAACGTGCTCTTGCCACATCCGGATGGCCCGGCGACCAAGGTCAGTTCGCCGGGATACACAGCCAGCGACAACCCTTGCAGTACCCGAACCCGCACCACTCCGGACAGGAATGACTTTCCGAGCTTGATCGCCTCCAGACTCGGTGCCGGCATGTCGCGAACGGTTGCCCGTTCGATGCAATAGTTCGTCACTTCCGTCTCCATCAGCGAAGCAATAGCGAAGGATCGGTGCGGATCAGGCCAAGCACCGCCATCACGCTGGAAAGCAGCGCCATGAGCGCCACCAACGCGGCGCATCCCAAAGCCGCTATCGGCGTCATTGCAACTGGAACGTGGTACGCGGCGGCAAGCGCCAGTAGCAGTGCGCTAACCGCAGCGGCTAGCAAAAGGCCGAGTCCTCCCACCATGCACGCCTGTTCGATCACCACACGCGCCAGCGCGCCACGGCTTGCACCAAGCGCATTGAGCGTCGCGTATTCGCGCGCCGATCCCCCCACCACCGCTGCAAAGGACTGATTAGTGATCACGGCGCCGACCAGACAAACGATCAATGCCATGAACAGCACTGCTGTGCCAGCCCCGGTATCCAGTAGCCAATACTGCTGAGAACGTTGGGCGAATTCCTGTGCCGTCCATATTTGAAGTGGACCGAAGCTGGACCCAGTCCCCGCTAGTCTGGCCTGTACTGCGGCAGCGCGACTAGGGTCCGCCAGCCGCGCCACAAAGTAGGTGCTGCCGTGGCGTGCTTGCTCCCCGGCGATCGCGCGCGCCGTATCCAGCGAAGTCAGCACATTCACACCGCCCAGCCCTCGTAGCCCGGGAAGTACGGCTGTGACACGTACTGGGTGCTTATTGATCCAAGCACGCCCCCCTTCGACGACTCCTAGCGAATCCAGGTCGGCGCTGTCCACGATGACCGCGCCGGGCTCCTGCAGGCGCTTGCGCAGTCCAGTGGGAAGCAGTTTCGAGAACAACATGGCGTCGTCGTTGGTGGAGATGCCGGACAAGTACACCGATACGCTGCCCGCATCCACCCGCTCAGGCGTCCAATCTCCGTCGACCCACTGATACGGCTCGACCGCTGCGACTTCCGGCTCCATGCGCAGCCGCATTTCGGCATCAGCGTCGACCACGCGACCGAAGTTGACACTTTGGGTGCCGGGATAGCCAGCCCATAGGTCCCCCGACGAGGCGCTCACGTACAACGCCGCAGTACCAAAGATGCCCAGGACCAGCGCCGCCTGCACCACCAACATCAGACCTGAAAAGCCCACGGCCAATACCACAGGCACGAAGCGCCGCCACTCATGGATCAGGGTCTTGCGCGCCAGACCAATCATGGGTTGGCCTCCGTCGATTCCAACAGCGGCGCACCGCCCAATGCCTTGCAGAGCGCGATGAAAGCGAGCGTCCTTGCACCCTGGGCCAGTTCCAGATCCGCCTGCGCCTCGAGAAGAGCCCGTCGCCCATCCAGCGCATCGAACTCGCTCGAAAGCCCCAGCATCGCCAGCCGACGCTGGGTGGCGGAGCGCTGCTCCAGCATCCGGCTCGCCTCGCCTAACGCCTTGACGCGCTCTCGCTGCCGCTCCAGCGCGGACAGCGCCTCCTCCACCTCGGACACCCCCGCCAGTACGGCTTTGCGATATCCCAGCAACGCGGCATCGATTCCTCTCTCGCCTGCCTTGAATTGTGCCTGTCGAGCTCCCCAATCCCAAAGTGGAACGTCAATAATCGGTCCGACGGAAGGCACAAAATTGTTGTTGGAGCGCCGATTCTGCGTAGCGTTGTACGAGTACAGAATCGAACCGCCCAAGCTGAAGCGGGGATATAGCGCCGCCCTTGCTAAACCCAAGCGCGCTGCAGCCTGCAACACTTCGGCTTCGGCTTCGCGAATGTCCGGCCGGGAACGTAGTAGATCGGCGGGCACCTCCTGAAACGAAAAAGCCGACAACCCTTGCGGCGGCGGCACCGCGTTCCAAGCGGGATCCGGCGCATCTCTGCCGAGCAAGAGTGCCAGCGCACGCGCCGCACGGTCGGCAATCACGCGCACAGAGGCCAATGCCGCCTGACCTCGCACCGATCTCAAGATGGCGGAATCGATCTCCTGCTGGCTCCCAAGACGGGCATCGAACCTCACCCGAGCCAAGCGTTCCGCCTGCTGGTCCATTGCCGCAATCTTCTTCAGCAACACGATCTGCCCATTCGCCACACCCAAGTCAAGATAGTTGCGGACTACAGCGGCCACCACCAGCACTCGCAATCCCTGCTGCCGCGCCTCCGCACGATCCACGTCCGCTTCAGTCAAGAGACGACCGCTTTCCGCCGCACCAAACAGGCCCAACTCCCAAGCCATTTCGATGCTCGCGTGGTAGTAAGAGTCCTTCGCGGTTGCATCCTGAACAGGACGGCCTCCAGCGGAAAAGCTAGGAAGAAAGCGCGAGTGTGCGCGGCCGGCTATGTGGCGCTCGCCCTCTAGCAAGCGCGCGGACTGCTCAAGATCCAAGTTTCGTCGCAACGCTTCATCAACCAGCACGTCCAGCTTGGGATCATTCAGCACTCGCCACCAGGATCGAAAGTCCACCGCTTGCGCTCCCGACTCCGCAGTCTTTGACCACGTTCCGGGCACCTGCGCCGGCAACTCAGGGACCGACACGGACATACAGCCAGATAGCATTGCAGCGGTCAGTAGCGTGGCTAAACGAATTCTGGTTGAATCGGGACAACGCGGCATAGATACTGATGGCGAGGCAGACAGCCGCTACCATCTCGAATAGATGATGAACGTTGCCATCATGACCGCCTGAAGTTGCGTCGCCATGTGGATCTTGTGGAGAATTGATGAAGGCTACATGGCGAATCAAGCGGAGGACGACTACCTGCCCCTTCCGGCCGTCTTCCTCCGCTGGCCTATCGTCGGGAATCTCACCTGAATGCGCGCGCCCCCCCGCGTCGATCTTCCCGCCAAGACCGAGCCCCCATGCCGCTCCACTAGGGCCCGCACAATCGACAAACCTAGCCCCGAGCCGCCGCGCTCGCGCTGTTGGCCTGACTGAAGCGGAAACCGCTCAAAGGGGCTTGCGCGCATAGATACTGGCAACCCCGGTCCTGCATCGCTCACAGCGAGCACCGCAGCCCCCGCCTCGAAACTCACTTCCACGCCGATCCAGCGGCCGCTAGTCGCATAGCGCAACGCGTTTTCCACAATGTTCGCGAATATTTGCCGCAACCTGTCCGGATCACCCATGATGAAGTCGCGATCCACCTGAGGCTGGAACTTTGTCTCCACGGAGAAGCCTTCTTCGGAAAACCTCGCTTCGAAGCCAGCCAACCAATCGCCAACCAACGCCACGATGTCCACAGGCCGACTATGTAGCGACAGCCTCCCCGCGGAGGAGAGGGAAAACGTATGAAGGTCGGCCACCAGCCGTTCGAGGTGCAATGACTGATCCAGTAGCCCGCGCAATTCTATGTCGCTAACTGGAATTACCCCATCGCAGAATGCATATAGGCGCGCACTGAGCACTGCCAACGGCGTGCGCAACTCATGTGAGACCGACGCCAATGTCACGCGCCGCTCGCTGTCTAATGTCTCCAGAGACTCGATCATGTAGTTGAAATCGCGCACCATATCAGCCATTTCACCACGAGCTTTGCCGACATGAGCCCGGACCGTGAAATCCCCAAGCGCCACACGCGTGGCCGCCTCCGCCATCGAGTCTAGCGGCTGGGTGATCACTTTCGAAATCAAGAATCCCGCAGCCAAGCTCAAGGGCAAACCGAGCACAACTGCAAGGACCAATGCCAACTTTTCAGCGGACATGGGATCGATGTGCCAATAGTCGCCGTAAATCTGCATTGCACGCGCGCCCTCCTCCAAGCCTCGGGCTGTCAGATCCTCTAGCTCGGAGCGCACTTCGCGCGGAAGTGATAGATGGGAATCACGGTACTCCAGCTTCCAAAACAGAATCTGGCTGCCGGCAAGAATCAAGACCATCAGCGTCATGGCCACCGAGATGGCCATCCCAAAGCGGATCCAGATGCGGTTTAATTTTCTCGCCATAGGCGGTACCCCACTCCCCGCACCGTCTCGATCATATCCTCCTGCCCCACGGCATGCAGCTTCCGCCGTAGTTTGGACATATGGGAGTCGATGACGCGTTCCAGGGCATCGCTCTCCGGCAGGCAATGATCAATAAGGAAACTCCGCGAGAAGCAGCGGCGCGGCTGCGCGGCCAGGCAAGCCAACAGACGGAATTCAGTCAGGGTCAATTGCAGCGGCACAACGCGCCCACCATCCACGTGCGCAATCGCGACATGTTCCTGCTCGTCAATCTCGATGCCACCAACTCGAATCCGCGCGACGCTCAGAGGCACGCTGGCCCGCCGTAGAACCGCCCGTACACGCGCAACCACCTCTGCCGGATTGAATGGCTTGACAACATAGTCGTCGGCACCGAGGCGAAGCCCCAGCAACTTGTCGACATCGTCGGCGAGTGCCGTGACCATGATTACCGGTTTCTGCCCTTCCTCTCTAATCGCTCTCAGTACATCCAGTCCGTCAATGCCCGGCATATTAACGTCGAGAAGAACCGCGTCGGGTCGCATCTCGTGGAATGCGCTAAGTGCCTCAATCCCATTCGCCGCTGTGCAGGTACGAAAGCCGTCGCGACGGAGATAGGCATCCAGCACGCTAACTATTCCCGGCTCGTCCTCTGCCACGAGGACGAGTTGGTCCATGAAGGTACTCGAAGACGGATATGGCGTAGTCATGCTTCTAGGTTGCAAAGAAGCGAGGGGTTCGGCCGAGCACGGTCGGCAATGAGGCGTACCTACGAGAAATCTCGCCCCTTCTAGCTTCACATTTGGCACGGTGCGAGCATCAAAAATGGCGCTCGCACCCTCGTGTTATCAGCCTGCGGAATTCACCAAACCGGGCTGGCACAGGACACGAAGATACTTTCATGCCGAACTAGAATCAACAATGAACTATATAGTTTTGTAAAGTTATTCCTCTCGCCCTTTTCCCCCATAGAGCCGAAACATGAGTTCCTTTCACTTGTCGCGAATTGGAGAAGAACAACCACCAATGAGCGCACGACCGCCGTGTCGGCCCGAAGCCTTACCATCGACGCCCCCGGGTGACTGACCGCAAGAGAGTCCAACGTTTCAGAAATGCCGTGTGGATCAAAGGAGCGCCCGATCCGGCTGATGTTCCACCCTGTTTGGCCTGCGTAGCAAGGCTCGGATCCGGGCCAGAAGCACGAGCGGCCTCACGGGCTTAACCATGTAGTCGTCAACACCTGAGTCTAGGGCGAGAACCTGGCTCCGGTAGTCCTTGCTGCCGCTCAACATCAAAATTGGCATGGCGGAGAATGCACGCAATTCACGGCATGCCCGCAGGCGATCGAAATTCACTGCCTGTAGATCGAGGATCGTGATCGCAGGATCATAGTGCCGAACACGTTGAACGAGGTCTTTCCCATTGAAGAAAAGAGCGACTTCGAACCCGTTCTGCTCTAGAAGACTAGCGGTTGACCGCGAGACTTCCTGATCGTCTTCGACAAGCAGTACTTTTCCCGAATAGGGGGAAGGTCGGGACACGGTCATTTCCTTTTGGACCAGCGCCAGGCGCACCGGCCGTAATCGGTTTGCCGCGGCATTGGGGCTGAACATTTCGGAGACAGCGCGGGCGATGGCATCAACGGGACAACCTCGCGTTCTTCGTGGACCAAGATCCGAGAGTTTTTCGCCGAACATTGGTGAATGATGCCAGCATCACCGCATGACATTGCGTAGCCATGCAAATCTTGTGGAGAACTGATGAACACGGCATGAAAAATTATGCGATGGGTGGCTACACTCAGGTCGAGTTCTCGCCGCTTCTAAGATGGCAGTGGTGTAGTACGGAATCCAACCTGAGCACCCGAGGGAGAGCGCGGCGACATGCTCCGTAGTATGTAGCGTTCCGCGAGCGGAAAGCCGCGTGAATTAGCCGGATTTCAGCTCGGCAAGGGTGGTGCCCTTGTCGGCCGTACGGCGGGAAACAGACTGGCCGGGAAGTGTTATGACCAGAGCTATACATGATCGAGAATGGCGCCGAGGGCAAGGCGCACTGCATTACGTTTCAGCCCACGACGGATCTGGAGCAGCATCCGACCCGGGCCCCATGCACCATTCGCCGGAGGCGAGCGCTGATACCGCAAAATTATTGGTTCTTCCGCAAACGGAGGTGCAGCCTTGTCCGTCGAGCAGGACTTGCGCAATACACTAGCACTGTCGCCAGCAACATCCGTTTCGTCTGAGGACTTCCCGCCTAAGTGCCTGTAGAACCCACACTGCCAAAGGTGCGGAGCATGCCAATCGCATGCTAGCGGCCAGCCCCTCGCGCTGATGTCGCGCCCTCTACAGTCCTTGCTGGCACGGCGCATAGCAAAGGCCACGGCATCGAGAGCTGTTCATTTAGCCAGAGTGCCGCTTGCGCAAGGACATTGCCCATCCTATTGCTACCGTTCACGTCGACCATTCCATGGTCATATCCGGGGAACTCCCAATATGTAAGATTGCATCTACGTGCAGCCGCAAAGCTATCGCTGGTAGCACGAGCGGCTGCAATTGGCGCGGAGCGATCTAGTCCTCCTTGGATCAGCAGAAACTGTGCCTCGGACCGTAGCATGTCATCCACAACCCTCCGATCAATTGCGTCGGCCCAAAAACGCAAACTTTGACCGGCCAGCCTTTCACTGCTCTCTGGGTACTTCCGGGCCTTCTCGAATCCCGCGTCCACGAGCGGGTGCATTTCCTTTGGCATGGATTCCCGCACCATTTCACCAAATGAAATGCCGCCTGCGGTCGAAAACAGAATTACCACCCTGGGGCCAACCTGTTCAGCCAGAATCGCGGCGACCAGCCCCCCCTCAGAGCCTCCGAGCAGAACCAAATCACCATTCCACCAAGGCTCCGTGCGCAGTTGCTCGAGAATCTGCCGATAGTCAGCAACCCGCTGAGAAACCGTATGGTGCTTAAAGAAGGAGTCACTGCAGTTGTCGTGGTCGTCGCGGGGATTGTCACCTGGCTCCACGCCGTATTTTTCAACGGTCAAGGCCGCTAGCTCTGGAAAGAATGAGCGTGTGACGATCAGATTTTCGTTGCGTACTTCGGACAGACATCCAGATCCTTGCGCCAGCACTATCAGACCGACCTTTTCGAGGCCGGCAGGCTTATCCAAACGCCAATCTATTGTACTTCCGTCCGTGCGCTTTGATGTAGCAGCTTCCGGCTTGGCTGTGCCGAGAGCCGGAATGGCCACGAGACATAACATGAGGACTATGCAGAGTGTTTTCATAACAGAACTTTAACAACTCATCGAACCAAAGACGTTCGTAAAAAAACACCGATCGGCGCTCAAAACTCTTGCATTCCCCCCTCAGGTTGCGCTTTATGTTCCGCACCTTAGCAGGCTGCCTGGAAGGCATTTTTTTGTTCCTTTTGTGCCGCTGTCCGGATCAAAGCCCTTGTCTTGTCCGGCTGGCGTGCGCGCTTAAGCAACCACCGCGAGTTCGAGAATGTCGTCGCCGAACTCGCCTCGTTCCTTGTAGGCGTCCAACCAGGTATCGGTAGAATCCACACGAACGTACCGTGGGATCACTCGCACATGCGAGAAACAGACGTTTGAAATCCAGACGCACTAAAGTCCCAACCATTATTCCCAGCAAAATCTGGCCAACTCCCTGGCCTTCATATTCGGGAGATGGAGTCATTTCCATAAGAGAAATGGGAAGTATCACACTTGCGGCCTGCGGCAATAAGCCAGGAAGGCGGAATGCTCGAAGCATTCCAGCCCCGCCCCCCGGCCGGGTAAGCCAAGCCGACTACTTGGGAAGCGTCCGTAGGAACGACAATAGGGCAGCGTTGACATCGTCCGACCGTTCCGTCTGGATCCAATGCCCCGCACCTTCCAGAAAGGTCGCCTGACCCATAGCTAGCGCAGCTTCACGAAATCCCGGGAACTGCAACACCGTATCCAAGATGCCGCCTACGTAGGCAGCGGGGACTGGCAAGGCCATACCATTCCAGGGTGCGGTATCTTCCCAATTGCGTTGAAACACCCGATATCCGTTCAGCCCGCCGCGGAACCCTGAGCGGGAATACGCTGCAGCATAGACTTCGAGATCGGCATCAGAAAGGAAATTCATAGGCCCTTCGGGCTCCGGCAGTGCATCCACGAGTGTTCCTCCTTCAGGAACCGTCATGAGAAAAGGTGCCCGAGGATTCAAGCCGGAATTCGCGTAGATCAGCCGCCGCAAGGTTCGTTTGACGTCCCTTTCCAGGTCTCGCTCTGCCACGCCTGGCACCTGGAAATACTGCATGTAGAAACCGGGAGGCACCACACCTTCAAACGCCTCCAAAATGCTGAAGCTCCCCCGTGGAATATAGGGCACAGACAATCCCATCACGCCCCGCACGCGGTCGGGACGCATTAGCGCCGCATGATATGCGGCAGAGGTGCCTGCGTCATGCCCCACCAACACGGCTCGCTCGATGCCCAGAGCATTCATCAGGCCGATGACGTCGCCCACGGTCTGGGTGACACCATAGCTACCGACGTCGGAAGGAGCATCCGATTCTCCATGCCCCCGCATATCGAGTGCAATGGCACGATAGCCCGCCTCAGCGAGCGCCGGCAATTGATGGCGCCAGCTGTACCACAGCTCAGGGAATCCGTGGCAGAAAATAACAGCGGGACCGCTTCCGGCCTCTACATAATGCAAGCGGGCGCGATTGACCCCGATATGGTGATGGCTTAATTGAGTCATACATCTTCCTTTAGTGAGAGCAAACTTAGCTCTGGCAGCGAGGTGCCCGAGCTCATTGGCTCGAATGTCTGGAGAGCGTCACGCGTTTGGATTGAGAAGCAGTTTTTCCCCAGTTGCGCGCTTATTGCATCGAGCGATCGTGCCCGGCTGCAACAACTCCTGAAATGAGATGATTCCAGAGTAATGGCTGGAAAATGTCGTCTTCAAGCCGCCGAGGACACGCCTTCTCAACGTATCGACGCTTTCCGGACCTATCCTTTGCAGGAATGAAAGCAACAGCCAGCCTCCCATCCCCCAGGCCATGCCAAAGTTGCGCTGGAAGCGGGTGGGACCGCTATCCAAACCTCCGTACAAATAGACCTGCTTGTGCGTCGTCGAACCGTAGCGGCTGTACTGCCCACCAGATCTGCTCAAGACTGTCTCCATGCAGCTCAGGATCTCTCCGCCAAGTGCTCCGCCTCCTGTGGCATCGAACGCCAACGTAGCGCCGGTGGCAGCGATTGCCTCGATCAGATCCTCTATAAACGTAGGCTGACTGGAATCGCAGACATGAACTGCCCCCTGAGCGCGGAGCTGGTCCGCTTGCCCTACTTTTCTGACGATGTTGACCAGACCGATCCCTTCTTCGAGACATATCTTGTTCAGCATCTGTCCCAAGTTCGATGCGGCGGCAGTATGGACCAATGCGGTGTGCCCCTCGCGGCGCATGGTTTCAACCATACCGAGCGAGGTCAGCGGATTGACGTAGGCCGAGGCACCTTCCGCCGGCGTCATGTCGTCCGGCAGTGCCAAGCATTCGATTGCAGGCACGCACCGATACTGGGCATACATGCCACCGCCAAAGAGGGCGACCGTCTTACCCTCCAGCGCCCGCGCAGCGGCGGCTGTTCCCGTGGCCACGACCACGCCTGCACCTTCGTAGCCGATGGTTAGCGGACGCCCCGTGCGGCCGGCCATGCTCGCCATCGCGACCTTGGGGATGTCGGCCAGAATAGCGGGGTGTCCGGCCATGCTGCCCGCTCTGGCGGTACTCATGTCGGCCGCGCCGAACAAGAGCCCCAGGTCGGACGGGTTCAAAGGCGCGGCCTCGACGCGAACCAGGACCTCATCGGGGCCCGGGATAGGCACAAGCGCGGTTGCCAGCGACAGTTCCAGCTCACCGTGCTCGCGCACGAGGGATTGGAGCTGAAGATAGGTGGGTGCATTGGGCATAATCATGGACTCGACGGTGCGCCAGTCTCTACCGCTCCGTCCGCCACGACGGTATTACTCAGAGCTCCGGCGGTTGGAATCGAAATGACAAGCTCGTCACCAGGTCTCAAATACCGGCCAGTAAACGCCCCGACCCCTGCCGAAGAGCCCGTGATGATGACGTCGCCCGGTTGGAGATGAAATGGCTGTGATACATACTCGATCAGGCTGGCAAAATCGAAGTACAGATCATCCATCGTCAGACGCTGCCGCAGCTCGCCATTGACGCGGGTTTCGAGCACCAGGTCGGAAACAGGTCCGGCCTCGTCCAGCGTTGTAAGCCAGGGACCAAATGATCCGCTTTGGGAAAAGTTCTTGCCGGGAGTTACCTGCTCCGAATGCAGTTGGTAGGCCCTTACCGACCCATCGTTGTAGCAAGCAATACCGGCGATATGATCTAGAGCGTTGGCCTTCGAGATATAGCGCCCTGCACGGCCAATGATGATTGCCATCTCCCCTTCGTAGTCCAGCGTCGGCGAAGCCTTCGGAACAACGACGGCTTGCCCGTGGGCGACATGGCTCGACGGTGCACGCAGGAACAAGCGGGGATAAACTGGCTCCCCAACCTCCGTCTTGAAGTAGTCGGCCGCTTCCTTTGCGTGGCTTTTGGTGTTCAGCCCCACGCCTATGATGTGTGCCGGATTCGGGATCGGAGGCAGCAGTTCGATCTCATCAAACCCATAATCAGGCTCCGCATCCTTGCAGTCCTGCGCCAGGTGTAATCCCAGACTCAGGAGAGTCTTCAGGTCGGGCACATCGAGGCGTCGCTTCAGATCGATGACGGCATTGCCAACCACGATGCCGAAAGATTCCACGCCTTCATACCTATAGCTTGCTAGTTTCATGGCATTCCCGTTTTCAGTTGTTCAGTAGCCTAGATTTGCACGCATCAGTTCCGATAGAGAATTTCCATCACTGCCGGATTCACGGGCGCCGGCGGCACCGGGTAACGCGTGAGCGTCTGCTCAGGTATCCCCTCCCTCAGCTTTCCCAGCATGTCATCAGCGTCGAACTCCTGGCCGACCGGATTGGCGTCCATGGCGCCCGATTTGACGAACTCCATGAACTCCTCGATGGTTTTCTGGTTGTCGACCTGCATCTCCACGCGATTTCGATCGGGATCTTCGTAGTAGATGGACATGGTCGGTCCGTGATTGATGGTCAAGATTGGAACCACGCCCTTCGCCTTGAGCCTAGCGTAGGTTTCGAGCAGATCCGAAAGCGACTCGAACGTAAAAGCGATGTGCTCCAGGCCCACGACGCCAGAAGGCCGCTCAACCATACCGGGCACGCGCACGACAGCGAGCCGGTGGTGCTCGGAGTCGAACGTCATGAAGCACGTCATGTTGTCCCTGTGCGCCACAAACGCGCTTAGCAAGTCCTGATACCAATCGCACATTGCGTCGAACCGCGCATCGGAGCGCAAGACTACATGCGCCAGCTTCTTCGGCCGAATGCCTCCCGAAGCATGGGCGGGCGCGTTCGCCGTGGGGCAGGATTTATCAGAGTTCATTGCGATCTCCATCATTTTGAGAAAGTCTGTGCTCGCAGCCGCGGCCGAGCCGCCAGTTTTTGGATACTGCCGTACCGCCTCAATGGCGGCTTCGTGAAAGTTCTCGGCGTCCGCCCGGCCATGCCATAGCACGTGGCCGTCCGGCCGGACCAGAATGGCGCTTCCGGGAGAAAACTCTCGCATTCCCACTTTCCCCTCCCCGCTGACGCTCAAATGGACCAAGCCAATCCCCGCTTGCGCGAGCGCCTTCCGTCCAGATCCATCGCCTTCGCGCACACCGCAAAGCAGCAGCGTGTATTGATCCTTGCTATAAACATCCAGGCTGGACCGCCGGGGTGGCTCCACATCATCTAGCCAGACGTGAGGCAACCGCGTTCCCGTCCGCAGCACGGGCGCATATTCGCCCCCTGGACCGTGCGAGCGCGGGCCCTGCCCGACATAGCAATAGCCAATCTCCACTTCCAGCGCATCGAAATGCGGCCGTTGGGCAGCTATGGCAGCCTCGATCAACTGCCGCTTTGACATGCCCTGTCCGGAGTCGTCGTCCAAGCCAAACTCCTGGCGCACGGCAGGCGCACGCTGAACGACCGATGCATCGGCGGGAACCAGGAACTGCGCGCCAGTTGCGTTCTGCACCAGCAGCAACTTCTGGAAGTTCTCGACGCTGTGCGCGCAATTTCGAGCCGCCACGGGCGCTCGTTCTTTTCCATACGTGTCTAGCAACTCGTCGTCGGCCTTGCCTTTCAGCACCATCGCCAGTTTCCACGCCAGATTGTGTGCATCCTGCACACCCGTGTTCAATCCCAGCCCTCCCGTTGGCGGGAACCGGTGCGCGGAGTCACCGACAAGAAAGAACGGCCCTTGGCGAAACTCGGCGGCTACCTGCGCGCTCATGTTCCATGAACTTGTGCTGATCAGTTCCAGCTTGGCCTCCGAATCTCCGATCGCCCGCCGCGCCAGTTCGAGCATGACCTCTCCCGAGTAGTCCTCGCGCGCGGCATCGGGCGGCATCACACACATGAGCGCCCAAGTCTGATCCAGGTCGTAGGACACGAAAATTCCCGGCGCATCCTGATTGGCAATAAAGTGAACGGGACCAGTATCCTCGCCCAGGTAGCGGTTGAGGTCTCCCTTTAGATAGCAGGTAGCAAACCGCGCTATGGAGGGAGGTCCCTGCATGGCGATCCCAAGCGCCTTGCGCACCACACTGCTCGCCCCGTCGCAGGCCAGGACGTAGTCGAACGCTTCGGTACGTGTCCGGCCTTCAGGACCCTGCAAAGTTAGGATCCCTTTGGCGCCATTGATCGCAGCATCCAACACTTGCTGCCCGAACAGTACATCTCCGCCCATTGCGCGCAAGCGCTCCAGCAAGACCATGCCGAATACATGTTGCCCCATGTTCAGAGTACGAACCGGACTTGCTAGGCGCCGAAATGCCTTCTGCTCGGCGGTGCCTTCGATCATCAGACGTCCGAACCGCGTCCCCGCCAGTTCCGACGACCATGTCACGCACCGCAATCTCTCTTCCGGCGACGCCGCGGCGGCCATCTTTTCAAACAAATCCAGCTCTCGCAGTATCTCGCACGTGCGCGTATTCACCACATGCGCTTGCGGAAGAGCGGCGATTTCCACAGCCCGCTCGAATACCGTTGCCTCAATGCCTTTCTCGCGCAACAGAATTGCAGTAATCAGGCCAGCCGGCCCAGCGCCAACGATCGCGACTCTTTTTTTTTCGTTAGAAATGCTCATTGTCTCCACCTCAATCAAGAAACCGACAAAGAATCCAACAGACACGCGCCCATTAAGCGATGCGCGTGGCTTCTTCGAACGCCAATCTGGGCCCGCGCAGATAGTTCCCAGCAGGAGCGGACTCGGGATATCCGAGATTCACAAGGAAGTCAGATTTGAATCGGCCATCCGGGAAGAACTCCCGATCGAGCGCTTGCGAGTCGAAACCGCTCATGGGGCCTGCTCCAAGACCGATCATGCGTGCCGCTAGGATCAGATACGCGCCCTGCAGCGTTGCATTGCGCGTCGCTGTATCCCGTGCGAGTTGCTCATTCGACGAAAATAACTTTTCGGCGTTCGGCACGGCCGGAAACTGAACAGGCAGATGTTCGAAGAACTGACTGTCGCGGGCAATAATGGCGGTGACCGGTGCCAGCAGCGTCTTCTCGACATTGCCCTGCATGAGCGTCTTGGCCAACCTGGCCTTGGCCTCAGCGCTGCGCACGAAAACCACTCGCGCCGGCTGCGAGTTCATTGCGGTCGGCCCCCATTTATAGAGATCGTAGAGGCGTCGCAACACGGACTCGTCCACCTCGCGGCCCTGGAACTTGTTTGTCGTGCGCGCCGCTATGAACATCTGATCGGCGAAATTGTGTAGCGTGTTTGCAGTCACAAAATATCTCTTTCAAAGGTAATCAATACGGGGGCTGGATACCACCCCGTTCAGCAAGGATCAGATCGCAACCTGGCGCTGGCCTTTCAATCCCAACATGTCGCGGGCCTCTGCCGGCGTAGCGATCTCCAATCCCAACCGCTCGAGGACATCGCGAATCATGCCCACCTGTTCGGCGTTGGAGCGCGCCAGCTTGCCCGGGCCCACCGTCAGGGAATCCTCCAATCCGACACGTACATTCCCGCCCATCAGCGCTGCTTGCGTCACAAGCGGCATCTGATGGCGGCCTGCCCCAAGCACGGACCAACGGTAATCGTCGCCGAACAATTTGTCGGCAATCCGCTTCATATGTGTCAGGTTTTCGGGATCGGCGCCGATACCGCCCAGTATCCCGAAGACAAACTGGATAAATGGCGTCGTGACAAAGCCGCGGTCGACGAAATGCTTGAGCGTATAGAGATGCCCCACGTCGTAGCACTCGAACTCGAACCGGGTTCCCAGCGGCTTGGCCAGCCGCTCGAACAGCTGCTCGATATCACCGAAGGTGTTGCGGAAGATCGCATTGCGCGACGCTTCCAGGTACTCGGGCTCCCAGGCATGGCGCCACTCCTTCACTTTCTCCAGAATGGGAAAAAAGCCGAAGTTCAGCGAACCAACGTTGCACGAGGCCATTTCTGGTGAAAACGTCAATGCCGCTTCCAGACGTTGCTCCAGGCTCATTGTGTGCGCACCGCCGGTGGTAATGTTGATGACGGCATCGCATTGGGCATGGATGGGCTCCAGAAACTGCCGATACACCGCTGCACTCGGAGTTGGCTTTCCATCTGCGGGATCGCGCGCGTGCAAATGCAGAATGGCGGCGCCCGCTCGGGCAGCGGCGATGGCTTGCTCGGCGATTTCCATCGGCGTGACAGGCAGATGCGGCGACATCGTTGGCGTATGAATCGAACCTGTCACGGCGCACGTGATGATGACTTTTCTGGGCATAAGGGCTCGCATTGAAGGGTTGGGTATGCAGTTATCGGCCGCTCAGGACTTGGCGTCCGCGATCTGGATCGTCGGCTGCTTTCTTGGGGGGGCCGACCGCAGGAGAAAACACGCCAGCGCGGGCAGCAGCAGCAATGCGCCCAGCATGTTCCACAGAAACATGAACGCAAGGAGGATCCCCATGTCCGCCTGAAACTTGATCGGGCTGGCCACCCAGGTCACCACCCCAGCCGCCAGCGTCACACCAGTCAGCATCACGACCTTTCCGGTGAAGAGCAGCGCCCGGTAATAGGCTTCGGACAAGCTCATGCCTTCGCGCAACCGCGTCTGCAGAACCGACAGGATGTATAGGGCATAGTCCACGCCGATGCCAACGCCCAGCGCGATGACGGGCAGCGTGGCGACTTTCACGCCCATTCCCAGCGCGACCATCAGTGCCTCGGCCAGGAATGACGTCAGCACCAGCGGCAGCACCGCCACCGCCACCGCGCGCCACGACCGGAACGCCACATAGGCCAGCAGCACGACCGCGCCATAGACCAACCACAGCATCTTGCGCCAGGCGTCCTGCACCACGATGTTCGTGGCGGCATCGATCCCCGCCGAGCCCGCCGCCAGCAGGAACTGCACCTCCGACGTATTGTTGCGGCCAGCGAAGCGCTCAACATAGTCCACCACTTCCGACAACGTCCGCGCCTTGTGGTCCTTCAGGTACGCGTAGACAGTCAACAGGCTGCAGGCGTCGTTGTACAGGCCGCGCGGAGCGTTTGCTGTGATCGAGTTGATGCTGTCCTGACTGGGCATCAGTTCGTACCACTTAGGATTTCCCTCGTTCAGGCCAGTCAGCATGCGGCGGTTGAGCAAAGCCAGCGTATTGGTCGATTCCACGCCGTCCAGTTGGCGCAGTTGCCATTCCAGCTCATCCACTTTCTGCACCGTCTCAAGCCGAGTGCACTGCCCCTGCGGCGTGCGCACCATTACTGCCAGGACGTCGCTCGAGGCGCCATAGGCGGCATTGATGAATCGGATGTCGCGGTTATAGCGGCTATCGGGTCGTAATTCCGGTGCGCCAGGATCCACGTCGCCTATGGACAGTTGGGTACTGAGGGCTACTCCGAAAACAAGCGTTACGACCGCAACGGCAAGCGCCCCGCCAGCCCAAAGCGGTTGGGTGAATCTGTCCAGGAAGGACCACAGCGGCGCTCGGGCCTGCCCTGGTGGCGCGCCATCTGCCGTCCGTAGGCTGCGCGCCGCCGCCTTTTCGGCAACGCCGGTGTAGCTCAGCAATACAGGCAACAGAATTAGGTTGGTGAAAATCAGTGCAGCTACGCCAACCGACGCGGCTATCGCAAGCTCCCGAATCGCCTGAATATCGATTACCAGAAGCACGCCAAAGCCCACCGCATCGGCCAGCAACGCGGTCAGTCCAGCCAGAAACAGGCGTCGAAACGTGTAACGCGCGGCGACCAGACGGTGCGTGCCGCGGCCGATGTCTTGCATGATTCCGTTCATCTTCTGCGCCCCATGGCTCATGCCAATGGCGAACACCAGGAACGGAACCAAAATGGAATACGGATCGAGTGAGTACCCCAACAATGGCAGTAAGCCGAGCTGCCAGACTACGGCGATTAGCGAACTGGTCACCACCAACACGGTCGAGCGGACGCAACGCGTGTACCACAAGACCATACCGCCTGCGATCAGCACCGCGAACACGAAAAATCCCAATAGGTAGCGGACGCCTTCTATCATGTCCCCCGCAAGCTTGGCGAACCCTGTGATATGGATAGCCACGCCCTTGCGTTCGTACTTTTCGCGCAAATCCTCCAGCGCCTGCGAAACACGCCGGTAGTCTAAAGGTATGCCGTTGGTGTCCTTGTCGAGCAAGGGAACGAATATCAAGCTGGAGCGCGCGTCGAAGGCGACGATCTGGCCGATCTCTCCCGAACGGGCGACATTCGCGACCAGCCGCTGCAGACTGCCTGGAGAGCCGTCATAGCCATCAGGAATTACAGGGCCGCCCTCCAGACCGTCCTCGGTCACTGCAGTCCAGCGGGTGGCGGGCGTCCAGAGACTACGAAGCCCCTGCCGCGCGACGCCAGGCAGCAGATAGAGCTCATCATTGAGCTCGCGCAGGGTTTCAAGATACGTTGGATCGTAAATGGTTCCTCGGGGATTCTCCACCGCCACCCGGATAGCATTACCCAAACCGTAGAGCTGCTTCTCCAAACTCAGGAAATTCGCCACAAACGGATGCGATGTCGGGATGCTTTTCTCAAAACTCGCCGTCAACCGCAAATGGCTCGCCTGCCAGCCGAGAAGCAGCGTGACAAGCACGCACAGCGATACAACGATGCGCCGATGGTTGAACAGCGCGCGTTCGGCCCAGGATCCGGAAGTCGAGTCGAACTTGGACAGATCCCGCACAACTGGTAAGACAAAGGAGGAATCTGGATTCACGGACGCGCTCTCACAAAATCTATCGACTGCAGCGGCAGACGCACGACGCCTCCCGTACCATAGGCAAGCATTGCACCGTCCGGCAATGACATCGCCCCCGATAAGGGCGGTAGCGACGGCGCAGCGAGCGGCACCATAGCGAGGCCATCTCGGCTGGCGAACACTTGCCCCGCCTGACTCGCAATCAGAACCGTCCCATCATCCTTAGGAGCCACCGCCAGCAGCGACATGGGTGGCGCACCCATGATGCGGGACCAAGTCTGGCCGTCGTCCTGAGAATAAAAGGCATTGCCCCGCAGGCCGACCGCAACCAGCCCATTGCGAGAAAGCGCCAGGCCGAACCAGCTTCCTTCATACGGACTAGACACGACTTGAAATGTGTGGCCACTGTCCTGAGATCGTCGCATCAGCCCCTGCTCTCCCGCGATAAACACGTCCCTGCCATGGGCACGGACGGCATAAAGGTGCAGCCCGCCTAGGTTTTCCATCCTGTCCATGGCTTGGAGCCACGTCACGCCGCCGTCGCGTGTTTCGAAAAACAATCCGTAGGCACCCACCACGTAGCCGTGCGTCGCGTCGACAAAGTTCAGATCGAGAAAGGGACTGTTGTCAGCATTTTGGACGAGCGCCACAGCCGCCTTCAGTTGTCTTGCCGCCGCCTCGTCTTGCGGATAGTTGCGCACGCGCAGATTCGCAGCCTCAAGCGCGGCGCGCGCCAGCCTGCGGCCGTCCGTCACGAGCGTCCAGGTTTCTCCGCTGTCTATGGTGCGCAGGATGACGCCACCGTGTCCCACGGCCCATCCCTCACGGACGCTCACAAACTGCACTGCGGTTAGAGTCACACTCACGGGAACCTGGCGCGCCTGGCGCCAATGCAAGCCGCCGTCATCGGACAAGGCGACGATTCCCCGCTCGCCCACCACGACTACGCGGTCGCCCGCAAGCGCCGCAGCCTGCAGTGCGCTCCGCTCCAACGTCTTGACCGGCAATGCCGGCCGGTTCAACGCAGGAAATGCCGGCTCAGCGTGGACTCCAGCGGCGACCAGCGCCGCAAACCCCAGCATGATGGCACTCCGCCAATAGCTTTTTTTGTTCATCATGGTCCACGCATCGCCTGTCAAGCCGAGGCCGACCGCGTCAGCGCACTCCCTCTGCAGCCATTGCGTCAGGCGTGAACATGGCGTCGCGGAACTGCGATGACTTCGGCACATACATGCCACGCCGCTCGTTGGCGAAACCCGTCACATAAGATGCGCCGTTAGTCAGGTCGTACACGCCCCAATTGACCTGTTCGGTCGCAGGGATATCCGACATCACCATGGGCAGCGCGAACGGCACGCGCGACAGTTGGCCGCTGGCGTCGTACCGTTCCGCAATGACAGCATTCCAACTATCTTCGTCAATGTAGTAGCGGCTCTTCGGCGAGGTATGGCGTTCGCCCTTCTTCAGTTCAGCCTCCACGATCCACACGCGATGGCGTTCCCATCGGACGTAGTCCGGATTGATGTGCTGAGGACTCAAGAGCTCGCGGTCCGTGGCTGGCTGCATGATCCTGTTGGCGTTGTACGGGATGTACATTTCCTTCTTGCCAACCAGCTTCCAATCGAACCGGTCCAGACGGCCCGTGAACACGCCCACTTCGTCGAAACTGGCGATTCCGGCCGAGAACGGCGTCGGCGTGTCACAGCACGAATTCGGCAGTTTCCGGACGCGGCGCTGTCCGGTCAGATACACCCAGGTGGTGGATCTGGACTCGTCCAGGTTCATGCGCCCGGTGATGGCCTCTCCGGCGCGGATGGCCGGCCCCTTCGTCAACGAGCGAATCATGTAGTACTCGTTGTTGAACTTGTCCGGCGCTTGCGCGTAATACGGCATCCACATGGAGTTTTCCGCATCGAGCACATTGATCCATGTCCCGTCTGACGTCAGTTGATACCCCTTGGCTTCGAAGTACCAGGCATCGCCACGCCAGCGCAATTGATGGTTCCACATGACCTCGATACCTGATTTGGGAATCGGGAATGGGATGCCACCATAGGCGCCTTCCGGGAACTGTCCAGCGGCACCATCCTTGAGGTTCGCGTTGATGGCATTCCGCGCCGTGTTGTCGTAGACCCATTGCGGCGCGATCGCCGTCCGGTGAGTCTTGTATACATCGATGCGAAATGTCTCGGGGTACTTCTTCAGCAGCGCCTTGGTCCCCTCCGTCAGTTGATCCGAGTACTGAGCCATATTCTTGGCGTCCACCGAGAACAGCGGCTTCTCGTCGCTAAATGGATCGCGCCTGCGTCCCTGCTCGATATCAGCATTTGGAGTGGGCACGCCAGTCCAGGCGGGAATGCTCCCGTCCTGGTTGCCCGCCCGTTCCGCGCCCAGCGGCGTCAGCGTGCTCTTGAGCTGTGCCGCCTCCTGCTCGGAAGCGGCAGCGAACGAAGCGCCGTCGGCTAGCGACAGCACCAGTATCATCGCGGATTTGAACTGCATCGACTTCATGGTGTATCTCCAATTAGAAGGAATAGCGCAGAGAGGCGGCAATAAAGTCACGGTCTTTAAGGGACTGCTGCCAACCGAACGATCCATCTGTGCTCATGAACGTTGAGGAGGGCCCGTAGTAATGCGTGTAGGCCAGCGTGAATCGCCAGACGTCGCGGAAGCTAGCGTTAATGCCGATGTTCATGTCGCCGCCTCCCGCGGGCGTCCAGGCCGACGGGCTTCCTGCTGCCAGAGGGCGGGACCCCGCCGGCGCCCAGCTCATGCCTATCGGCACGCTGATATCGACCCCGGGAAACACGTTGCGGTACATGGGCTCAAGCACAAAGCGGATCTGAAAACCGTCGCGGGTTCCCCTGGCATCGGCGGCATCCGGATTTTTCGTGATCTTCATCACCCGGTTCCAGGCGGCCTCTGCCGTCAGGTTCGCCTCGCGCCACAGCGAAGTTGCAGGCAAGGAGGCGATCGTGGAAACGTTGATGTGCGCGGTATCGCCCACGGCATATGCTGGATTGCCGCGGTTGTTGCTGCTTGGCGCATCAGTGAAGGCACTGGTGTCGACGCCGCGGTTGGTGGCGAGGTCCTGGTTGTGCCGTATCGAGCCTTCAATGGCGATGTTGAAGTTGTCGAACGTCCTGCTCGCGCTGGCGCCGAAGGCGGTGATCGCTTCTTGATAGGCCAGGTAGTACCCCGAAGGCGTCGGCCCCTGTGCCGTCATGCCCAGGACGGGGATGACCTGCGGCGTCTTACTGTGATAGCGGATTGCGAAGAGGCTATAGTCGGTTTCGTCCCCACGCATCTTCAATTGCAGGCCGCCCTGGCCAGAGTTTCTTCCTCGAGCATCGGCAAGCCGCCGAGCCGGCGGCACGCCTGGACCTAGAAGCATGTTTTCGCTGCCGGCCGCGATATCGTTGTCCGAAAAGTAAGTACCCGCGAACGGCACTCTGCTGGCTGCCCACTGAAACTGGTAGTAGGCACCCACCGATAGTTGCGGCCCTAGCTGGATCTGCCCTGAAATCTGGGGTACCGGTCGGATCGCCTCCTTGAATGGTGTCCCCGGCACGGAAGCGAGCTTCACCGCGTCTATCGGCATCTGCCCCCCTGCAACGGCATTGCCGCCGAAGAACAGGCTCTCGCCCCAGATCAGCGAATGCTTACCCGCGCGCACGGTCGCAGTGCCGTTCTCCAGATCGAACTTGCCGAACAGAAAAGCATCTAGCAGTTCGACGTTGCGCCCTTGGTTGACGCGCGCCGCATGGGTGAAACGGTTGTACGGAACGGAAGTCTGGTTCGGGAATGCCCCGCCGCCAAACCCTGGGTTGTCGTTCGATTCGTTGTAGATGCTGTCGTAGTAAGCCGCCCCGCTCAGACGCATGCCGAAGCGACGCTGCCACATGACGTCCATCTCGCTGTACACATCCATCCGGTTCGAGATCAGCCCGGGCCCGAAGTTGCGGTCGCCGTCGTCATTGTTCGGATTGGAAAGCAGCGCAGGCGACGCAGATTTCAAACGGAAGGCATTGCTGTACTTGACGGTCGTATCCCAACGCGCCGTCACGTCGGGATTTCCAACATCAATTTCGAATCCTTGCGCGGGCAAGGCCAACACGGCGCCCACGGCCAATGCCCCTCCTTGGAACGCGCCAAGGCGTCGGCATGCACGGCGATTGGTCGCCGCCAGCGTTTTGTGTCCCATTTGTCTCCTCTATCGCGCCGCTCGGACGCGTGACCGCTTTCCGCAGCCTTTTCAAGGCGCTCTACATCGCCTTTTTTCGCCGCCGCATGCTCTGGAAGCAAAAATCCAGAACCACATACGATCAACGTTTTTATATGGTAAATATCTTTTTATGGATTGTCAACATAAAAAATCGATAAAAATGAATAGCATGCATTTTCTGCATGTGAGGCGAGGCGATGCTCCTGACGTGCAGGCACGCGCCCCTGCGCCAGGGCACATGAGATCAACGGAAAGCGAATGGGATAGAGGAAGCTTACGAAGCAGTGCAACCACACCAGACATGGGTTGCATTGAACGATTGAACGTCCGGACAGCCTTGCGGCGACCTGAGATCGATATCAGGACGCGGCCAGCGCGCCTCAGCGTGTCAGGGTTGGGCGCGCCTTGCGGATTTCTCGCGGGTCAGCGCCTCGCGAGAAGGAAATGCCTGGTCGAATGCCAAGAGCGCCAGTTCGGCTGATTTGCCGAAATGCTCCGCGATTAGCTTTTGCGCGAGCGAAGCGTCCCTGGCAATGACCGCGTCGACGAGTTGCTTGTGCTCGGCCAGCGTGTCCCTGTCCTCGAGCTTGGTATTGCGCAGGGAAAGGTTGTGGTAGCGTGCCAATTTTTCGCGCACCAACCGGCAAAGCTGCAGGGTCGTGGGTGACTCACACCCCGCGAGCAGCGCTTCGTGGAACGCTGAGTGGGCGATCAGCCAGTCGTCAAACAATTCCGGCGAGGTAGGAATCTTCGTCTTGGACAACCGGTGATAGCTGCTGACGACGTTGGACTCCCAGTCAAGCCCGCCCCGTTCGATCGCGCGGCGCACCGCGATGCAGTCGAGATCAATCCGCGTTTGGGTAAGGTCCTGCAGCTCCTCGCGCGACACTGGCGCCACGCGGAAGCCACGCTGCTCCTGGAACTCAACGAGTCCGTCACTCGTAAGGCGCGACAACGCCTCGCGGATAGCGGTAGCTCCGATCTCGTAGCGTATGCCCAGCGCCTGTATCCGCAAGCGCTGCTCGGGTAACAAAGCCCCCGTGACGATGTCCGCCCGCAAACGCTGGAACGCCAGCGTCGTCAGGCTGCTGGACGAAGACGAAGACAGCTCGGCAGTCCCCATATATGTACGGCTTGGATTTGCGGCGCGCACAAGGCGCGCCGACGGTTGCGAGACCGCCGAATAGCGGCGGCACGAACTATCGCTTATCTAACATTTAATGTCAATAAAACAATATTATGGTTTTTCGTTAAAATAAATCGATAAATTCGAATGCCAGATCAGAACCCGTATCACACGCACCTGGCTGCTCACCCTGCCTAGCGAGCGCCGACCGCCGCCTGCTCAAATTCCTGCTGTGGGTCGAAAATCATCGCGATGCGCCGTTCGCGAATGCGCCAGCCCGCCGGCGTGAACACGTACGTATCGTGGTAGTCCGCAACGATGGGCGCTGGCGTGGGCAAGCCCCCGCGCGCGGCATCCGCGCCGAACGCCTTGAAGCAAACCACATAGCAAATGCCGGTGGCGCTACCGTCGTCGTTCAGCGTTACGCTGATATTGCTGCAGCAATGCCGAGTCACCATCGATGGCCTGGCGTTCAATGACGCAAGGATCGCCTCCCTTCCGCGCACTACCTCCCCGGTGGGCGCCACAATGACGGCATCCGCCGTAAAAACGTCCACGACGCGCTGGTATTCACCGGCGTCCAGAGCATTAGCGAACTCAATGCATAGGCGGGCGCAGGATGTCTCGAAACCAGTTTGACCAGGGGCCGACGCGGAGCGGTCGTTCAATTCATTGCCTTGCGTTGGGTGCGATAGAGACTTCATTGTTTTTCCTTAGCGTGCTACGGCCGGGTGAAGGCACCCGACCTTGAAAGTGGAGATCCGTTGCCTGCGCGCTTGCGTCGCGTCCGACACCGAGCACCGGGCAACACCTTGCATCGGGTTGTCAGCCACCGCCCCGAGACGAGGCAGGCGCAATGACAAAAGCGTCGCTGAAGAAGGCCGCCGCGGGCAGACCTCTCTCTGTTGCAAACGCGGTTCGCGCAGCATCGATCATTAACGGATTTCCGCAGGCGTAAACCTCATATCCGACCAGATCCTGGAAGTCCTGCAATACGGCCTCGTGAACCATGCCGGCCCTGCCACTCCAGTCGCCGCCAGGCTCCGACAAGACAGGCACGAAACGTAGACTCCCGTATCGGCCACAAAGCTCCGCAGCTTCGTCCCAGGCATAAATGTCTTCCTGCCGGCGCCCCCCCCAGTACAGGGTTGCGCCTCTTGCAGCCAGCTCCGCGCCGTGCGATTTCAGCATTGCCGCGATGGGTGCATAGCCCGTGCCGGAAGCCAGGAGAATGACTGGGAGATTGGACTGGGAGAGGTGGAAGCTGCCGAACGGCCCCTCCACCCGCAGCAGGTCGCGCGTTTTGAGCGTGTCGTAGACATGCTGGGAAAATCGCCCTCCCGGCATGGCACGCACGTGCCACTCGATGACTCCCGCCCCGTCCGGCGCATTGGCCATCGAATAGCTGCGACGCGACCCGTCGCGCAGAATGACGTCGACATACTGGCCTGCGGCAAAGCTGAACTCCGCTGCGGCCGGCGCTTGCAGCCTCACGACCGCGACATCGGACCCGACACGGCTATTCGAAACGACGCGAGCGCCGAACTGCGTAATTCTTCTCCCCGGCTCAGCCGACACTTCCGGCGCGTCGATCACGACATCGCCATCCGGAGCCGCCATGCAGGTTAGGCAGTAGCCAGGCCCGAGGCCCACCGGCTCGAAGCCGGCGGGATAAGCAACCGATCCCTCCAATAGCCGAGCCGCGCAGGCCTGGCATTCTCCACGCCTGCAGCTATGCCTCGGAAAATAGCCGGCGGCCATCGCGGCATCCAGGATCGTCATCCCTGGCGGACATGCCAGCGTCGCGCCTGCCGGCACGAAAGTCACCCGGTGCGCGCCTGGATCGCCCGCATCCGGTATTGGTTGGTGCGTCGCCATGACGCTACGCGGCCCGCGCTTTCAGGTCGAGCGCCACGTCGACGATCATGTCCTCCTGACCGCCCACCATTCGACGCCGGCCCAGCTCGACCAGAATATCGACAGTCTTCAGACCGTACTTCCGCGCCGCAGCCTCCGCATGCAACAGAAAGCTGGAATAGACTCCGGCATAGCCGAGCGCCAAGGTTTCGCGGTCCACCCGCACCGGCCTGCCTTGCAGGGGCCGCACGATATCGTCGGCAGCATCCATCAAGCGATAGAGTTCAGTGCCGTGATTCCAACCCAGGCGATCAGCTGCGGCAATGAAGACCTCGAGCGGCGCGTTGCCCGCGCCAGCCCCCATTCCTGCCAGACTCGCGTCAATGCGGTCGCACCCTTCCTCCACCGCGACGATTGAATTGGCCACGCCCAGACTCAGATTGTGGTGCGCATGCATGCCGGTCTGGGTGCGCGCATCGAGCACATCCTTGAATGCCCGGAAGCGGTCACGTACGCCATCCATGGTCAGGGCGCCCCCGGAGTCCACCACGTAGACGCAGTCAGCGCCATAGCTTTCCATCAACTTGGCCTGCCGGGCGAGGCTCTCAGCCGTCGTCATGTGGCTCATCATCAGGAAACCGACGGCGTCCATTCCGAGTTCTCGCGCGTATCCGATATGTTGGCGCGAGATGTCGGCCTCCGTGCAATGCGTGGCTACGCGCAGTACCCGAGCGCCAGCGTCATAAGCCGCACGTATGTCGTGAATGGTGCCTATGCCGGGCAACATCAAGGTGGCCACTTTGGCATACGAGACAACTTCGGCCGCCGCCGCAATCCACTCCAAGTCTGTATGCGCGCCGAAGCCGTAATTGAACGACGACCCTAGCAGGCCGTCGCCATGCGCCACCTCGATCGAGTCCACCCGCGCGGCGTCAAGCGCCTGCGCGATCAGCTTGACCTGCGCGATGCTGTATTGATGGCGGATGGCATGTGAGCCGTCACGCAGCGTCACGTCGGAAATATAGAGCTTTCGATTCATTACTTGGTCCCTGCAAATCAGGCAAGCGCGGCGGACGCGGCCAACTCGCGTCCGGCAAGTTTCTCGGCGGCCGCGAGCGCGGCCGATGTCATGATGTCGAGGTTGCCCGCATACGCGGGCAAGTAATGCGCAGCCCCCTCCACTTCCAGGAACACTGAAGTCTTCAACCCGGCCATCATGCCGATTCCTGGCACATTAAGCGGGTGGCGCTCGTCGAACGTCTCGAACTGCACCCGTTGTTTGAGGCGATACCCTGGCACGTAGGCCTGGACGCGCGCGACCATCTGGTCAATTGCGGACTCGATTCGCGCCGTGTCCGCAAGCGCGGACAAGGTATAGACGGTGTCGCGCATCAGCAGCGGAGGCTCGGCGGGATTCAGTACGATAATGGCTTTGCCCTTCCGTGCGCCCCCGACGGCCTCCAAAGCTCTCGAGGTCGTTTCGGTGAATTCGTCGATGTTGGCGCGCGTGCCGGGCCCGGCCGAGCGGCTGGAAATCGAAGCGACAATTTCGGCATAGTGCACGGGTGCAACCGCCGCGATGGCCGCCACGACAGGGATCGTCGCCTGGCCGCCGCAGGTAACCATGTTGACATTCAAGGCGTCCAGCTGCGCATCCAGGTTGACTACCGGAACGCAGTACGGGCCTATGGCCGCCGGCGTGAGGTCAACCATCCGGATGCCCGGTTTGCGCGCGCGAAGCACTCTGTCGTTTTCGGCATGGGCTGCTGCCGACGTGGCATCGAAGATAATGCCTATATCGGCGAACTCCGCCATCCCGGCCAAACCGGCCGCGCCAGTCGCGCAGGTGGCCACGCCCAGGCCAGCGGCACGACTGAGGCCATCCGAGGCAGGATCTATCCCGACCATGACCCCCATCTCAAGATGACGGCCGGTACGGAGTATCTTTATCATCAGGTCGGTTCCGATGTTTCCGGAGCCGATAATGGCGGCTTTGATTTTTCGTGTCATGGTGAATTCCTGTATTGGGAAACGTCATCGCGCCTGGCGCGGCTGAATAGCGGAGCCTTGATCGGAAAAGAGTTGCGGTACATCCTTGGGCCGTCCATCCATCAGGCTCGCTCGTCGACGTACCTCTTGTCGGAGATCTCCCTTACCCGCTATCGCGGTGGGAACTCCGTGCTCCGGTCAGTCAGTCTGGCAACTCACCGTCCCAAGTCCACCCACCTCCAGATGCAGGCTGGCGCCTGGCGTAATCGGCACCATCGGCCCGAGCGCACCGGACAACACCACGTCGCCGGCGCGCAGCGTCTCGCCCAGCTCGGCCATCTTGCTTGCGAGCCACCAGGCAGCGTGCAGAGGATGCCCCAGGCAGGCCGCGCCGGATCCTTCGGACATGGTCGCGCCGCCAAGTTGAAAGCGCATGGAACAGTCGCGCAGCGACAGGTCCGTCAGACGCCTGGGATCCGTGCCCAGCACATATAGGCCGCATGATGCATTGTCAGCCACGGTGTCCGCCAGGGTGATGCGCCAATCGCGGATGGCACTGTCGACGATCTCGATCGCCGGCAGGACGTACTCGATGGAATTCAGGAAACGTCCCCAGGTGAGGCCTGGCCCCAGATCACGGCCAAGCACCATCGCCACCTCGCCTTCCGCCTTGGGCTGCATCAAGGTGCTCACGGGTACATTGGCGCCCGACACATACTCCATATCGGCAAACAGCACACCATAGTCCGGTTGATCGACGCCTAGCTGCCGCTGCACGACCTCAGACGTCAGGCCGATTTTTCTGCCGCTGATCAGACGGCCTTCGTTCAGCGCCCGCCGCGTATTGACCGCGGCAACTTCGTATGCCGCAAGCGGACCTTCGATGCCGAAGGTCTCCGATATTGGAGCAATCACCCTTCGACTGCGACGCGCCTCGTGAAGCGCGTCAGCCGCGCGGTGCACAGGACTACTATCCATACCTATTCCCCTTCTCTTCAAGTTGCCTATCGCCCATGTCTGACCGCAGCGGCTGGCCACGACGCTCCATCAGGGCCAAAGCGGTGTCCGCCCCATGGCGCAACGCCGCCATATATCCCGTCTCCAAGTCGGCGACTACTTCCGAGACCGTCGCCACCGCATCGACGGCTCCCACGCCGTGCCCTGCCGACCACACGTTTTTCCAGGCTTTCGGCGCGGCGATGATGTGACCGGAAAAATCGATCTTTTTTTCCTCTTTCAGCTGTTCGCGCGTGAATCCCGCAGCGGCAAGGGTCGGCTTAAGCCAGTTCGCCTGCACGCCGGAAACCGCGCTGGACAGTTGCAGGTCCTCCATGCCGCAGCTCACCAGCAGCTCCTTATAGGCCGGCAACGCCATGCTCTCGCGGGTCGCTATCAGCCGAGTTCCCACCACAACGAAGTCCGCCCCGAGCAATTTCGCCGCGTGGATATGCAAGCCACTGGAGATGGCACCCGCCAGACCGACGGGGCCATCCCAAAAGCGGCGGACCTCTTCAAGGAAGGAGAACGGGTGAAAGCTTCCGGTGTGTCCGCCTGCCCCACTGGTCACTAGCACCAAACCGTCTACGCCACCGTCGATGGCTTTGCGCGCCAGCGTCGGCGTAATCACGTCGGCCATCACCATGCCGCCATACTCGTGCACGGAATCCAGCACACGCCGGGGATTGCCTAGCGCGGTGGTGACGATGTTCGGACGATGCCGCCGAACCAGCGCCATTTCGGCGTCGAACCGGTCATAGCTGCTGTGCACGATCAGGTTGAGGGCCCATGCCGCGCCGCAATCGGCCGCGTGCGCGCTTATCCGTGCCAGGGCAGCGTCGAGCGCGTCTACATCGCGTGAATTGGACGCGGCATACGTTCCGACAATGCCCGCGCTGAGGCTCGCGCAGACCAGTTCCGGACCGGACACCAGAAACATGGGCGCAGCCATTACGGGCAGGCGGGCGTCTGCAAAGATCCGTCGCAATGCGGAGTGGGCGCCGGCTCGGTCTTGCGGGGAAGACGGGAAGGCAGTCATGCTTGACCTGCCTCCGTCGCCGACCTCGGCCGGCGCGCCGGCCTGCCGCGCACCTCCCAACCTCCATCGCTTTGCACAATGGCGGAAGTGGTAGCGGGAGAATTGGCGCGCGAGGCAAGCAGGACATAGTGCCCGCAATGATCTTCCGGCTGGGCAACGAAGCCTAGCGGGACAGCGGCCGCCGCGGCTTCGCCGAATCCGGGTAGCTCGGACAGGCGCGCATCCTGCTTGCCTAGCGCAACTGGCCCCTTCAGCGGCGTGACCGTCCCCCCAGGCGCAACCGCATTGACGCGAATGTCCGGCGCCAACTCGTAGGCAAGTTGCCGGACCAGCCCCACGCCAGCGTGTTTGGACGCCACATATACCGGTCCGCCACCGCCTGCGTAAGAGGCAGCATTGGACAAGGTGAATATCATGCTTCCCCGGGTAGCTCGAAGCGCCGGTTCGGCGGCGTGCGCGGCAAGCAGATAGCCCAGCACGTTGACGTCGAACACCTCATGGTAGGTTTCCACCAGTTGTTCTACATCGCCGAATCTAGTCAACGGCGCGAAGTGATCCCATACGCCAGCGTTCGCTACCAGTGTGTCGAGCTTGCCAAACGCCGTCAACGTGGCGTCCACTGCGTCCGCGTTGGCCTGTCCCGAGCGCACGTCTCCCACCGTTACTGCGATCCGCTCACCGAACTCCCGGCGCAGCGCCTCGGCACCGGCGACGCTGCGTACCAGCGCGCCAATTCCCCGGGCGCCCTCGGCCAGGAAACGCCGAGCGACGGCCAGCCCGATGCCTGAGTTGGCACCGGTTATCAATGCGACATCATCATTTAGCCAGCCCATGGTCACAGGAAAGTATTGAGGTTCTTGGACATCAGCAACGATTGCGTGATGACGATCTTGCGCCGGGCGATACGGAAATCCTCGCCGTATTCGCGCAGCAGGTCTTCGCGCCGACCCAGCAGCAGGTCGTTGTCCGCCTCGCCGCGGCTGCGGTAGTTGACAAAGACGGAATGCACGATCAATTCGCCGCTGGACGGCCCCCGGAACGCCTCCACATTGCTGATGACATGCACGTGACGGGTTGGAGGATCCTCCGCCCAGGCCGACGGTTGCTGGTAGCGCGCGACGCGCCGTTCCAGATCAAGATGACAGTCGTCGAAATAGGCACCGCCGCCTGGCGCATAGGCGCCCAGCCCGCCGCTGCGGCGACGGTTTTCGATAGCCGGCATCCAATAGTGGATATCCTCGGTCATCAGGTCCAGCCATTGCTCCCAAAGCTCGGCGTCGAGAAGACGCGCCTCCCGATACAGGAACTGCTCGATACGACGGCTGGTGTCCCTATCGACAGCTTCGCCCGCCTGCCGTCCGAAGACAGAATCCGAATGCGCGCTCATGCGGCCTCCTGGGCGTTGACGCTGTGCTGGAACGCGGTTTCCGGTAACCGCGCGGGGTCGCGCTGGGGAACGTCATGCCACGAGCGGGCCCGCATCAGATCCAACCAACGCCGGTAGAAGGCCCGGTGGTTCGCCTCATTCACCTGGTTCCGGTAGACATTGCCCGGCAAGCCGCTATCCTCCATACGTGTGCCTCGCCCCAGCCCCATATAGAGATCTTGCTGTCTAGTTACGAATCCGGCGTTTGTTCGGGTCGAGAATTCGAAGTTCTCACCGTCATCCATCTCGAAGACTCCAGAGGGCGAGAATGTCATCATTGCGCCCTTGCGCCACCGCTCTTTGATGTCCGACGGCGCGCTCTTATTGACCAACGTCCAGGTGTGCAATTCGATTTTTCCTGGTCCGCGCGGATGCCACACTCGGAACGTGTTCTGGCCGGGGAGGAATGAAAGGTTGGGAAACACGCCGGCCGACGAAATGGACCCGATCATTTTTGACCGGACCTCGCCCAGACGCCGTGCAACCTCGGGTTGGATGCGGTAGAGATATTTGCGGATTTCCTTGTCGCCCAGCGTGGCCGCGTTGCCAACGATGTCAAGGTTGAACTCCCAGCCATGCCCATTGCAATTGACGTGATAGGAATCTGGATTCTTGTAGACTTCCGCGACTGGGCCGCCCAACATCGCACGGGCCGCGGAATCGTGCGTCCACAGGGCATGGTAGATATCGCCGATGAAATTCTCCACCGGCACCTTCCAATTGCAGTTGATCACAGACTTCACGCAACCACCGACGAACTCGGTTCCCTCTCCGTCCATGTCCAGCATGACGTCGAGGTAGTAGCGGAAATCCCCCAGATAGGATTGCAGCGACGGAGCCTCGGCATCCATGTTTCCGAAGACGAGGCCCTTGTAACTCGCCACCTGGGCGACGGGATGCAAACCGTGCTCGTCCCGGTTCATGCCACTCTCCTCGAATAACTCCTGCCCCGCCATTCCGCGCAGCTCGCCGTCGATACCGAAGCTCCATCCGTGATAGTTGCAGATGAAGCTCCTGGCATTGCCCGCGTCTGCAAAGTTGATCTTGTTGCCACGATGGGGGCAGGTATTGAGAAATGCCTTGATCGAGCCGTCTTTCTGCCGGACGACAATCACATTGTCTTCCGCCATGTAGGCGGTGACGTAGTCCCCAGCCTTCGGAATCTGGGATTCATGCGCCAGAAACAGCCAGCTGCGGGAGAAGATCTTTTCCAACTCCTGCTCATAGATGCGACTGTCCCAATAGACCCGGCGGGACAGGCGGCCAGCGTCCAAGTCGATTAGTCGATCCAGTCCGTCCAAGGGTTCGCTTATACGGTCCTTGCGCAAACGGCCACAGCTTCCAGCGCAATCGTGTGTCATCACAGTCTCCTTGTCAGATCATCGAAGAGGCAGCGTCAGAGGCGTGCTCGAGGTCGGCGTAAATCTCACCGTTCTCTTCGATCACCTTAAAAGTCTGCAGGTCGACCACGCAGGGAAATCCCACCGCCTGGCCAGTCGGTATGTGGAAAAGACCGTCATGCACTGGACATGCGATCAGGTCGCCATCGACGATCTCGCCTTCTGATAATGACGCTGTGGCATGGGTGCATGTGTCGCGCGTCGCGTAAAACACGCCGTCCACGTTGTAGACCGCCAATGGACAGCCGTCAGTTTCCACTTTTCGAACTTCGCCCGGTTGCAATGCGTCGCGCCGGATCAGGAATACCTTCTTGTTCATGGTCATTCTTCTCTCGCCCGTCTCACCGCAAATGCAGCTGCACAAACCCGAGCCCGGTCACCCATTCGGGCACCGCCTCATAGGCGATCACCTCACCTCGAGCGCCTTCAAGCGCGCCAAGCGCACAAGCCCAATTTCGGATTTCCATTGCACCGTTACCGCCGTTGGCCAGGATGTAGTCGTCACTGAGTGCACTGATCGCGCCCAGGTCCACGCGCTCCGCATACTCCAGGACCTCCTGGTCGAATTCGTCGTTGACCCGCCCCATCTCCGCTGTCCCCACCCAATGACTGATGCCGCCGCTGCCGATCACGACCACGCGCTCTGGGCTGGGAAACGATTCGACCGCCATGCGGATCTGCCGGCCAACATCCACGGCGCGCGCCATGCGGATATATGGGTCCACGCCGGCAGCCAAATAGACAGGGATCGTGCCCACCGTTAGGCCGGAATCGCGCAAGGGTTGCACCAGCAGCTGGTTCGGAATGGCTATTGCATTATCCACCGTCAAGGCGCGCGCCACCGCCCAATCGAATCCACTGGCGTGCCCATGCTCAGCAATATGCGCAGCCAGCGGTTCGCTATTTGGGATCACCCCGCGAGCCAGGCCCGGCATAGCATCCAGCGGACCATCCACGTCGCCGGTACCGATCAGGTACGACGGCAGGCATGCCGTGCCGAACAGCATGTAGTGATCCGCGCCGACGATTACCACACTGGTCGGCGCCAACGCCTTCAGGCGCTCCGCGCATTGACGGAATGCCCCCCACATTCGCTCCCTGACCGCAAGCTCGGGCGCGTTGGGCGCCACGAACATGACCGGATCATGCGGCACCAGGAATCCCCCTACGATTTGACCCATTTATCTCTCGCCTATTGCTTCAAGGCCGCGCTGTACGGCGTTTCGATAGCGCCCAGAGGGCTCAGCTTGCGCACATATGCGCGCATGTCACGCTCAGGGGCCAGCTCCTGCCAGAAGCCCATGGTCAGCATCGGATTGACGCCCGTCTGCTGGAGCGCCAGCACATCGAAGCCACAAATCATCCGTCGCTCCGTCTCGGTCAACGCGAAGCGCTTCAGATAGCCTTCAGCATCCTCGCGAAAGCGCTGTTTTGCAGTCCGATCCACGGTCAATTGGTGTAGCACCCGCTCAAGCACATTTCGGCTCATAGCGTCACGCGCAAAAATGCGACACCAGCCGCAGAAAATCGGCGCGTCTTTCGGTCTGCACCCAATGGCCGCAACGCCCGAAAAGATGCAGATCCGCATTGGGAATCGAGCGAGCCAACAGTTCGCCGCAGGCGGCCGGCACAACACGGTCTTCGCGACCATGCAGCACCAGTGTGGGCGCCTGAATCGTCGCGACGGTATGCGCGGGAAAGCCTTTCACCATGGTGGGACCGTCCGGATTCGGCCGGGGAATCAGTTTGCGCAGCGCGTCCTGCGCACCGGGCCGCGCGCTGGCATCGAAGCGCGCCTGGATCATTTCCGCGGTGATGATGGATTGTTCATAGGGAAACAGACGCAACGTACGCTCCATGTTCTCCAGCGACGGCTCGTATTCCCAGGCTGATCGCAACCCGGGCGTCTGTATGAATTCCCCAGCTGGCGTGCCCAGCAGCACCAACCTATCCACGCGGTCAGGATTCGATGTCGACAGGCCGAGCGCCAACGCGCCGCCAAACGAGTTGCCAACAAAGGAGGCGCGGTCGATTCCTAACTCGTCCATGATGCCCAGCAAGTGCCGCACCCAGAGTTTGATGTCGTACTTGGAGTCTTCCTTGAACTCGGTGAATCCGAAGCCGGCCATATCGGGAACGATCACCCGGAACGTTTGGCCAAGCTGGTCCATAACGCCCCCCCAGTTGGTCCAACCCGACACACCCGGCCCAGACCCGTGCAGCAAGAACAATGGCTTGCCCTGCCCCACATCAAAGTAATGGGTCCGATGCCCTGCGGCGGTCAACTTCCTACCTACGCTCGTCGTTGCACTCATGCGTCTCTCCATACACATACGTATGTGTATGGTAAAAATCAAATCAGGCCCGGTCAAGGCCTTTTTTAGCTATTTTAAGGGCGATGAGCGTTGCCAACCAAATTAACAAACAATACATATATGTATTGATGCCGAAAGGTAGAATAGAACTCTATCTATTCCTGGAGCCGAGATGGCTAGAAGTTCGAGCACAGATACCAACTCGCCGCGCAGTCAGCTAACCCCTGCAGACTGGATCCGTGCGGCTCGCCACCTGCTGGTCAGCCGCAGCGTGGACGCCATTCGCGTCGAAGTGCTCGCCAAGGAAATGTCGGTCACGCGAGGAAGTTTCTATTGGCACTTCAAGGACCGTGACGACCTGTTGCACCGGATGCTGCTTGCCTGGCGCGACGAAGCTACCGAACAGATCATTTCCCGTTTCGAGCGTGATGGACTGCAGCCGAAGGAATTGATTCGGAATCTTCTGTCGCTTCCGTTGCGCGGGAAGGCTGCGGAAGAAGCTGCGGCAACTGAACTCGCTATTCGCGCATGGGCTCGCCGCGACGAGCGGGTGAGACACTTGTTGGACGAAATGGATGCAAAACGCCTGTCCTACATTTCCCAGTGCTTTAGCGCGCTCGGCTTCGGCGTCGCCGAAGCTCGGTGCCGGGCCTTTGCGCTGTACAGTTATGAACTTTCGGAATCACTGCTTTCACGGCAAGGCACGACTGAGCAGAGGAATGAGCGCAACGCGATGATGGAACAGATGTTGCTGACGCCATTCTAGCGAGCCACCCATAGAAACGATCCAGACCAACCGATGACTCAATCGCGCGCCCTTGCAGCCATCTCAGCCCATTGATTGCTACTGCCCGGCCGCTGCGGCATGGGCGGCTAGGGGTCGACGCCCCGCACGCCTAAACAGTCATTTTTTCACTGAAGGTTGATCTCTACTCCGGCAAGCCTGAATCTCGTGGCCACTGGAGGACAAAACGCGCACCGCCCAATGGGCTCTCGACCACGCGGATGCTGCCATGGTGGCTAGCCGCCACGCACTGGACGACGGCGAGACCCAACCCCGCTCCGCCCGTCCCTCTATCCCGACTTTCATCCAGACGGGTAAACGGTTCGGAGACTCTGTCCCTGTCTCCCGGGGGGATACCTTGTCCATCGTCATCCACGACTAATTCAAAGCCACCATCCCTCTGGGAACGCAAGGCGATTTCTCCCCGTCCTCGAGCGTATCTCACAGCATTCAGCACTAGGTTAAGCAGCTCCCTGCTCATATTTCCTTGGTGCAATCGGATATGCAGCGGAAAACCGTCACGCACAGCGCAACGCACGTTCCGCGCGTCGGCCTGAAGTGCTATCCGGACTAGAGCTTCGCCCAGCCAATCACGAGCGTCCACTGTTTCGAGCTTGACCGTAATCTTTACGCTGATTGTCTATCAGCGTAAAGATCCGCTCAGCCATGTGGTTGAAGCTCTCCCCGATGTGTCGAAGGCCAGAGATTCGCGACAAATGCACACGCTTGCCGAGGTCCCTCCTGCCCCATGCACAGGGCGGCATTGCGCAATGCGTCCAAGTCGCGCCAGACAGGAAGCGCCCACAACAAGAACAGCGCTGCGGTCATCATCAGAGTAAGCAGCGCCCCAGGCGGTCCACGTAAGCAGCCTGTCGAAAAGGCCGTCGCCAGGCACCGGGTAGCCCGCCCCGGTAGAAGCGATATAGTCAGAAGTGGAATTTTCCCGTTGGGGAGTTCTACCGGATGAAGAAGTCGAGATCTGCGGACAGCCAGATCATAGAAGTCATCAAGTGCGTGGAGGCTGGCTGGTCTTGCCGTTCCTGAAATGTGCTGGGAGCCGGGCATCAGCTCGGCTACCTTCTACAAGTGGCGTTCCAAGTACGGCGGCGTGGATGTATCGCTGATGGCGCGCATGAAGGAGCTGGAGGCCGAGAACACCCGCCTGCGCAAGATGGACGTCGAGGAGAAGCTCAAGGCCGAGATCCTAACGGAGGCGCCAGAAAAAAAGTGGTGCAAGCCATCCCTCTGTGGGCGAGCGGCCTAACTATTCCATAAAGCGGGCGATCAAGAACGGTGGCTTTCGACCCGTTGCAGGCGTTGCGCTTTCGTGCGTAGGTGTCGGCTTTGCAGAGAGCGGACTGGTCTTGCAACCCCGACGCCGCCCGCTGACATCTCGAGCGGTTTTGCCTCCACCCTTCAAAGGACAGTTCTTAGTCCAAATATCCTTGCCTACCAGACGGCCCGATCACTGACATCGACGCTGTCCAGAAAACCCAAGCGGATCAACAGAATGAAGAGCGCCCAACTGGCCTGGCCTAAAACCCGAGTTCGGACTGCTAATGGGTTTCAAAGCCAGCATGTGGCTATGTTCAATGAAGAAATCGGCCACGTCCCCCTCCCGGAATGGACTAGATGACCAATTGTTACTTCAAAGAACATAACAAGCCAGCCTAATTTTTGAGACCTACTCCGAATTATTGCCGCTTCAGGTCTGATGGTCTTCCTTGTTGCGCCCTTCAGAACGAGCGATGTTATTCGCGACCCAAAGGCCGAATGCGATAACAGCTACAAGTACTCCGAGCATCACCGTAGTACCCAAGTCCATACGCTTTTCTCCACAAACACAGCCCTATCGGTACGCCTGATGATAGCAATCACCGCCGGATATGAACTGAGAATCCGCAGCGCAACGCAACATCGTTCGTAACAGGAAACCCGTTGGGATCCTGCTGGGTTCCTACTTGGTTAACCGCCGGTTCCCACATCAAAACCTAGAGCGGCACTCGACCAATTTGGTTCTGAAACACGGCGTAAAGGAGCGCGCTGTGCCCCAGCACAGTTGCTCAGATCTTGAGGTCCATGAGCGCCGCTGACACAGGATCCATGGCGATCCTCATAGGAGAAATGCCCACGAAGCGAGGGAACCTCGGGGCCTGTACCGGAAACCCAGCAGGTTATGGCCAGGTTTTACTTTCGAACCCAGTGCAAACCGGATGCAAAGCTACCAATCCCAATCCTATTCCCAATCCCAAATCTTTTACTGGCTACGCCAGTGTCAACAGCGTCTGCGCCGCTGTCTGACCTGATAAGCCACAATAGGCCGGACCAATTCCAGATGGGACGCCCTCGTAGATGCAGTGATGGCCCTTAGACGCGTCCACAGCCCGCATGAGCGATCGAAACACCTCGGGTGACGGGGGGGTAGCAGCCACTTTAGAGTCATTGCAGCCCAGAGCGCGTTCTGCGCGGTCTCGCGCTCTGTTTATGAAACGCGAGTCGAATCTCCGAGTTTTTGCCTTGCAGGGTCTAGAAGAAGGTTGGCGCCGTGCAAAAGAAAGTGGGCAAGTCGGAGGGTGTGGCCAGAGTCCTGTATTGCACAATCCAACGACTTCGCTCGCTAGAACGTGAGACCGCCGAGCCAGCCTTCCCTTCTGTCCATGGCAAGAATCGATGCCCACCGGGGCGCCAAGCTTCCCCGCACATTCGGAATATTTGATAGGGGATTTTGATAGGGTGTTTGAAACGGGCTTTGACTGATGGCGTCAACACTTGATCTCTACGCCAGCCAAGCACTCCGGATCTGTTCGATGGTCCACAACTGGACAGCCGCCCCGCCCCTCGCCCACTGTCAGTGAAGCTGGAACGATCAACGGTTGATGATGTTCCAGACGTACGTGACTAGGATGGCAACTGTCCGGCGCCGGCGTCTCAAGGTGGGAGTTATTTTTGCAACGCCACGAGCCGGACTCTTTTGACTGGGAACTGTTTGCCAGGCCGAGATACTCAAATACCCTGTCGGCAATTCAAGCCACTAACTTCTCCGCGACATGAACCGCGCTTGGTCCAGCCATTGCCGACCTTTTTGCTGCGACCCACGTTCCGTGTTTCTGAGCATTAATCGCGCCCCACGCTCCTTCGGTGCAGCAGGATCCACCAAGGCCGCCCCCTCCACGATTCACAAGTGGGACGGTTGCGGCGGGGTGAAATCTACGGACCTGCGGACAAGTTTCAGCGCCTCATACGCGGGATCGCGGCCAGCCCGGGGTCGACTCAGCGAAATAATCTGTTAGCCGCCTGAAAGACTCCGTGTCCCTGTCGCAGCCATTCAGACATTGCGCTGGCAACTCCTACTTCCATTGTCGAAAGGGCACCCCTCGTATCAGTACTAGGTTAAAGGATGCCCTATCCCCTCATTCCCGTACTAGGCCAAGTCTCCGCAGTTCGGGTCGGATAGACCGTCGACTTTGATTTCTCTCAGCGCAGCTCAGAGCGCATTTGACACTGAGGTGTGCAGTATGGTCTCAGTGCAATGCACACAGCACATGCAGAGTACAGGCCGCGACGCTTTAAAAGTGCAACCGCGGAAGACCGGTCCACAGCACCGCTCGGCATTGGTCCGCTAACGAATAACGCCGCGAGGATGGAAGGGCCGAGGGGTCGTAACGATTCAACTGTCGCGTGGTGCCGCCGATGCTCTGCGACCTGGGCTCGGAACTCTCGCTTTGCTGCCCCAGCAACACAGCCTCAGATGAAGGGGTTTGGCCTGCCCCAAGCGCAACAGTCCCCAGAGCCCACCCAATTGGCCTGATGAGCCCAAAGTGCAGCGAGCTGCCCGCCCCCCCCAATCAAGCAGAGACCCGGCAAGTCCCGAGATGGGCTATTGCTACCGAGTGCACATCCTTGCCTTGATGCCGCCTGAACTTGCTCACCGCCAACTGCAAGTTCGTTGTCCCATATGTTGTCCCATATGCCCAGCAAAGAAAAAGGGTTAGCTCAACGACATTGAGCTAACCCTTTGATTTTATTGGTCGGGGCGGTGGGATTCGAACTCACGACCCTCTGCTCCCAAAGCAGATGCGCTACCAGGCTGCGCTACGCCCCGAAGGGTGGCAACTATACCAGATACCGGACGGCTAGCCTATTCGCGCCCGCAGCGCGGACCAAGCAGGCCCTGCTGCAACAGTAAAAAAACGGCGCGCTTTTCGAAGCGCGCCGTTTTTTCGTAGGGTCGAATCCCGGCGATCAGCCGAAGCGGCCCGTGATGTAGTCTTCCGTTTCCTTGCGCGTAGGCTTGACGAAGATCTGGTCGGTCTGGCCAAATTCCATCAGCTCGCCCAGGTACATATAGGCGGTGTAGTCCGAGCAGCGCGCGGCCTGCTGCATGTTGTGGGTCACGATGACGACGGTGTAGTCGTTCTTCAGTTCGGCGATCAGCTCTTCGATCTTGGCGGTCGAAATCGGGTCCAGCGCCGAACACGGCTCATCGAGCAGCAGCACTTCGGGCTTGATGGCCACGCCGCGCGCGATGCACAGGCGCTGTTGCTGGCCGCCCGACAGGCTGTTGCCGCTCTGGTGCAGCTTGTCCTTCACTTCGTTCCACAGCGCGGCCTTGCTCAGGGCCCATTCCACGCGCTCGTCCATTTCACCCTTGGACAGGCGCTCGAACAGGCGCACGCCGAAGGCGATGTTGTCGTAGATGCTCATGGGGAACGGCGTGGGCTTCTGGAACACCATGCCGACCTTGGCGCGGATCAGCGAGATATCGGTCTTGGCCGTCAGCAGGTTTTCGCCGTCCAGGATGATCTCGCCCTCGGCGCGCTGGCCGGGGTACAGCTCGAACATGCGGTTGAAGGTGCGCAGCAGCGTGGACTTGCCGCAGCCCGACGGGCCGATGAAGGCGGTGACCTTCTTCTCCTGGATCGACATGTTCACATTGCGGATCGCATGGAACTTGCCGTAGTAGAAGTTCAGGTCCTTGACCTCGATCTTGTTCTTGACGGCGGTAGCGGTGTTTTCCATTTGGTTTCCCTTGGCTCCGGCGCGCCCAGCGCGCCGGCAAAGCGATCTTTACTTGCGGAACATGTTGCGGGCAATGATGTTGATGCCCAGCACCAGCAGCGTAATCAGCGTGGCGCCGGCCCATGCCAGGTTGTTCCAGTCCTTGAAGGGGCTGGCGGCGTATTGGTAGATCACGACCGGCAGGTTGGCCATCGGGCCATTCATGTTCAGGGACATGAACTGGTTCGACAGCGCGGTGAACAGCAGCGGCGCGGTTTCGCCGGAGATCCGGGCGATGGCCAGCAGCACGCCGGTGATGATGCCGGTCTTGGCGGCGCGATAGCACACCAGGGTAATCATGCGCCACTTGGGGCAGCCCAGCGCAGCCGCGGCTTCGCGCAGGCTGTTGGGCACCAGCAGCAGCATGTTGTCGGTGGTGCGCACCACGACCGGGATCACCAGGATGGATAGCGCGATGGCGCCGGCCCAGCCCGAGTAGTGTCCGACCTGGGCCACATACACGGCGTAGATGAACAGACCGATGATGATGGACGGGGCTGACAGCAGCACGTCGTTGAGGAAGCGCGTGGCGGGCGCCAGCCAGCCGCGCTGGCCGTACTCGGCCAGGTAGGTGCCGGCCAGAATGCCCACGGGCGTGCCGATGAGCGTGCCCACGCCGGCCATCATGACGCTGCCGAAGATGGCGTTGATCAGGCCGCCAGTCTGCCCCGGCGGCGGCGTGATCTCGGTGAAGAGCGTGTACGACAGCGCGGGAGCGCCTTTCATCAACAGCGTCAGAATGATCCAGAACAGCCAGAACAGCCCGAACATCAGCGTCCCCAGCGACACGGTCAGCATGATGCGGTTGATCACGCGACGCCGGCGATAGGTGCCGTTCTGCATATTGAGTACGGATACAGCCATGATCTTTTCCTTGTGCTCGCGGCGCGTCAGGTTTTCTTGCCTTCGCCGGCGGACAGGCGAACCAGCAGCATCTTGGCCAGGGCCAGCACGATGGTCGTGATCAGGAACAGGATCAGGCCCAGTTCCAGCAGCGCCGACTTCTGTATGCCGCCCGCTTCATTGAATTCGTTGGCCAGCGCCGAGGCGATCGAGTTGCCCGGCGAGAACAGCGATCCGGACCACTTGAAGGCGTTGCCGATGACGAAGGTCACGGCCATGGTCTCGCCGAGGGCGCGACCCAGGCCCAGCATGATGCCGCCGATGACGCCCGACTTGGTATAGGGCAGCACCACGCGCCACATCACTTCCCAGGTTGTGCTGCCCAGGCCGTAGGCGGATTCCTTCAACATCGCCGGCACCAGTTCGAACACGTCGCGCATGACGGCGGCGATGAACGGGATGATCATGATCGAGAGGATCAGGCCGGCGGTGAAGATGCCGATGCCGAAGGGCGGGCCTGCGAAGATGCCGCCGATCACGGGCAGGCTGCCCAGCGTGGCGATCATGAAGGGCTGCACATACTGCTGGAATACGGGGACGAAGACGAACAGGCCCCACATGCCGTAGATGATGGACGGAATGGCGGCCAGCATTTCGACCGCGGTGCCCAGCGGGCGGCGCAGCCAGGTGGGCGATAGTTCGGTCAGGAAGATGGCGATGCCGAAAGACACGGGCACGGCGATGATCAGGGCGATGGCCGAGGTCAGCAAGGTGCCGATGATAGGCACCACGGCGCCGTAGTTCGAATTGACCGGATCCCAATCGTTGAGCCAGAGGAACGACAGGCCGTATTTGGCCAGCGATTCGCGGCTGCCGTAGATCAGGGAAACAAGAATCGCCGCCAGCAGGATGAACACCAGAAAGGCGAACAGGCGGGTCAGATTCTTGAATAGCGCATCCATCAGCGCGTTTTTGTTTTGCTTCATAGGCGAAGGCGTGCCGGTAGTCACGGAGTCCGCCACGCTGGGCGGAAGCGGCACACTATTATCCATTACCGCGCTCATGGATGGACTTTCCTTAGGAAACCTTGGGGGAGAACTTCGAAGGTCTTGCTGCGGACCGCCCCTGCCGTTGCGCAATTGCAGAACGCCGGGGACGGCCGCTGAGGGGTTGCGCGGCAGAGGCTTGGCATCGCTGCCGGCCCGCGCCGCGCTCCATCCATTACTTCCAGACGGCCTTGCCGTCGGCAGCCTTGACTTCGCCCCAGGCGGCGCGGATTTCCTTGGTCACGGCCTCCGGCAGCGGCACGTAGTCCATGGCTTCAGCCGACTTGGCGCCGTTCTTGAAGGCCCAGTCGAAGAATTCCAGCACGGCCTTGCCCTGCGCCGGCTTGTCTTGCGACTTGTGGATCAGGATGAAGGTGGCGGCGGTGACGGGCCAGGAATCGGCGCCCGGCTCGTCGGTCAGGACCACGCCCATGCCCGGCGCGCTCTTCCAGTCGGCGTTGGCGGCCGCGGCGGCGAAAGCCTTCTGCTCCGGCTGGACGAACTTGCCGTCCTTGTTCTGCAACTGCGTCCAGGCCAGCTTGTTCTGCTTGGCGTAGGCGTATTCGACGTAGCCGATCGAGTTCTTCAGCTGGCCGACGTAGGCAGCGACGCCTTCGTTGCCCTTGCCGCCCTGGCCCACGGGCCACTTCACGGCCTTGCCTTCGCCCACGGTCGACTTCCAGTCCGGCGACACCTTGGACAGGTAGTTGGTCCAGCCGAAGGTGGTGCCCGAGCCGTCCGAACGGTGCACGACGATGATGTCGGCCGACGGCAGCTTGAGGTCGGGGTTCATTGCCTTAATGGCGGCGTCATCCCACTTCTTGATCTTGCCCAGGAAGATGTCGGCCAGGACCTTGCCCGACAGCTTCAGCTTGCCGGGTTCGATACCGTCGACGTTCACCACGGCAACCGTGCCGCCGATGACGGCCGGGAATTGCAGCAGGCCGTTCTTTTCCAGGTCGGCTGCCTTCATGGGATCGTCCGAGGCGCCGAAATCGACGGTCTTGGCGATGATCTGCTGCTGGCCGCCGCCCGAACCGATGGACTGGTAGTTGACGGCGCTGTTGGTGGCAGCCTTGTAGTCGGACGCCCACTTGGCGTAGATCGGGTACGGGAACGATGCGCCGGCGCCGGTCACGTCGGCGGCCTGGACGGCAAACACGGCGGCGCTCAGCGCGACGCCCAGGGAAACTTGTTTGAAGACACGTTTGAACATCAGGGTTCCTTCTGTGCTCGTTGGAGGAGTCTGGCAGGCTTTGGAAACTGCCTGTCTTTCAGCGACCATCGAATATTAAAAGCCTCACATGACAGGATAGTGACAGTCATGTTGTCCCCCCCGAGGCGCTGCGCGCCTCCCCCTAGGGGGCGCCGGTGGCGGACCGGCGGAGCCGGATCCGCGCGGCCTGGATTGGGGGACGCACTGCCTCGAACGGCGCCGAGGGCGCGCGGGCAAGCCCGAGAGACGAGGGAGAGCGCGGGAATGAGAGAGCGGACGGGGGAACGGCGGTCTGCTTTGGAACACCGCCCCGCGCCCCTGCCCCCCCCCGGACGGCGGCGGGGCTGTGGGACGGCGGGACGTTACACGCCCAGCTTCTGCATCAGGTACTGGTGCACGTTGAAGGGCTCGCGGCGGCTCTTGACGCGGGCGTAGTCGCCGTCGGCCTGCTGCTGCCAGGCCAGCTGGTTGTCGCGCAGCGCATAGGTGAAGGCTTCGTCGATAACGCGCTTCTTCAGGGTCTTGTCGTAGATCGGGAAAGCGATCTCGACCCGGCGGAAGAAATTGCGGTCCATCCAGTCGGCCGACGACAGGTAGACGGTCTCTTCGCCCTCGGCGTAGAAATAGAAGACCCGCGAATGCTCCAGGAAGCGGCCGACGATGGAACGCACCCGGATGTTCTCGGACAGCCCCGGCACGCCGGCGCGCAGCGCGCACACGCCGCGCACAATCAGGTCGATCTTCACGCCGGCCTGGCCGGCCTTGTAGAGTTCCTCGATGATCTGCTCTTCCAGCAGCGAGTTCATCTTGGCCATGATGCGCGAACGCTTGCCGGCCTTGGCCGCGCGGGCCTCGGCGCGGATCAGCGCCACCATGCCGTCGTGCATGGTGAAAGGCGACTGCATCAGCGCCTTGAGCGAACGGCGCGCGCCCAGCCCGGTCAGCTGCGCGAACACCTTGTCCATGTCCTCGCACAGCTTCGGATCGGCGGTGAGCAGGCCGAAGTCGGTGTACAGCCGCGCCGTGCGCGGATGGTAGTTGCCCGTGCCCAGGTGGGCATAGCGGCGCAGGCGCCCTTTCTCGCGGCGCAACACCACGGCCATCTTGGCGTGCGTCTTGTGCGCCACCACGCCGTACACCACGTGCGCTCCCACCTCTTCCAGCTTGGAGGCCCAGTTGATATTGGTCTGCTCGTCGAAGCGGGCCATCAGCTCCACCACCACCGTCACTTCCTTGCCGGCGCGCGCGGCGGCCAGCAGGATCTTCATCAGCTCGGAATCCTCGCCGGTGCGGTAAATGGTCTGCTTGATCGCCATGACGTCCGGATCCAGCGCAGCGGCGGTCAGGAAGTCGATGACCGGCTGGAAGGACTGGTAGGGATGGTGCAGCAGGCGGTCCTGCTCGGCCACGGCCTCGAACAGTTCGGCCGGTTTGTCGCCGACGCGGTCGAACGGCGCCGGCACGGGCGCCCGGTAATCCGGGAACAGCAGGTCCGGACGCGAATCCGAATTGCACAGCTGCATCAGGCGCGACAGGTTCACCGGCCCGGGGACGCGGTAGGTGTCCTCCGCCTTGAGCGAGAACTCGCGCTGCAGAAAGTGCTCCAGTTCGACCGGCGTCAGCTTGTCGATTTCCAGACGCACCGCTGCGCCGAAGTTGCGCTGCGACAATTCGCCCTGCAAGGCGTGCCGCAGGTTGGTGACTTCTTCCTCGTCCACGAACAGGTCGCTGTTGCGCGTGACCCGCCACTGGTAACAGCCCAGCATCTCCAGCCCCGGGAACAGCTCGCCGACGAAGGCGCGCAGCAGCGAGGTCAGCAGGATGTAGCCCTCGGGCTGGCCGGAGAGCTCCTGCGGCATCTTGATCAGGCGCGGCAAGGCGCGCGGCGCCTGCACCACGGCGATCGAGGCCTGGCGGCCGAAGGCGTCGGCGCCGGACAGCGATACGATGAAATTCAGGCTCTTGTTGTAGACGCGCGGAAACGGATGCGCCGGATCCAGCCCGATAGGCGTCAGGAGCGGCATCACGTCGCGGTTGAATACATCCCGCGCCCATTCCTGCTGTTGCTGATTCCACTCGGACGCGTGGTGCAGCGAGATGCCCTCGGCATGCATGGCCGGCAGGATCTCGTCATTGAGCAGGTTGTACTGGCGGTTGACCAGTTCGTGCACCGCCTGCTGCACGTTCTCGAACGCCTGGTCCGGCGTCATGCCATCCGGCCCCACCAGATTCGGCGACTGGCGCTGCTGCTCCTTCAGGCTGGAAATCCGGATCTCGAAGAACTCGTCCAGGTTGGAACTGACGATGCACACGTAGCGCAGGCGTTCCAGCAAGGGAGTCTTGGGGCTCTCCGCCATCGCCAGCACGCGTTCGTTGAATTTCAGCAGCGACAGCTCGCGGTTCAGAAGCAAGGGCTCGGCAGGAGGGCGTGAGGGCATACCGGATTCCATACGTAGGGAGAGCGTGGAGTTTTACTGCAAAAAAGTGACGGTTCCATGACACTACGCCAAAAACGTAGCGTACGCTAAAAGCGGGACATATAGCGGGGCGGCCATGCACCGCAAGCCCCTGTTCCGTAAGAAAAAAAGCGTAACCGGGAGCGCTGTCACATGGGGTCTCTATAATCGGCCCACCTCTCAGCCAATATTACGAGCCGCATGGATCAACTTCTGGCCGCGGTGGACCTCGGGTCCAACAGCTTCCGCCTCTCCATCGGACGCATCGTTCAACAGGACGGTACGCCCCAGATCTATCAGATCGACCGCCTCAAGGAAACCGTCCGGCTCGCGGCCGGCCTGGACTCCGAAAAACGGCTGGGCGACGACGCCATCGACAGGGCCATCGCGGTGCTGGAACGCTTCGGCGACCGCCTGCGCAGCTTCCACCCCAACCGGGTCCGCGCCGTTGCCACCAACACCTTCCGCGTCGCCCGCAACACCCGCGACTTCCTGCCGCGCGCCGAAGCCGCGCTGGGCTTTCCCATCGAAGTCATCGCCGGCCGCGAAGAGGCCCGCCTGATCTTCTCGGGCGTGGTCCACACCCTGCCCCCCTCGCCCAACAAGCGCCTGGTCATCGACATCGGCGGCGGCTCCACCGAAGTCATCATCGGCAAGGGCCATGAGCCCGGGCTGATGTCCTCGCTCTACATGGGCTGCGTCAGCTACAGCCGCCAGTTCTTCTCGGACGGCGTGGTCGACGCACATCAGATGAAGCAGGCCGAACTGGCCGCGCGCCGCGAGATCGAAGTCATCGCCAAGCAGTACCGCAAGATGGGCTGGAAGGAGGCCTACGGCTCTTCCGGCACGGCCAAGGCGCTGTTCGCCATCCTGACCGAATGCCGCTTCTCGGACCGCGGCATCACGCGCGCCGGCCTGAACAAGCTGAAGGAGCGCATCATCCGCTCCGGCCGCGTGGTTCCGTCCGAACTGCCCGGCATCAAGATCGAACGCTCGGACGTGCTGCCGGGCGGCCTGGCCATCATGAGCGCCCTGTTCGACGAACTGGGCATCGACGTCATGCACACCGGCGACGGCGCCTTGCGCCTGGGCGTGCTGTACGACCTGCTGGGCCGCGACGATGAGCACGACAAGCGCGACGAATCGGTGCGCCAGTTCATGAAGCGCTACCACGTCGACGTCAACCAGGCGCGCCGCGTGCACCACGCCGCGCTCACCCTGTTCGACGCGCTGTTCCCGGACGGCCCGGAACGCGCCGAGCTGCGCCCCGCGCTGGGCTGGGCGGCCGATCTGCATGAAGTGGGCCTGTCCATCGCCCACAATGCGTACCACAAGCACACCGCCTACGTGCTGGAAAACGCCGACATGCCGGGCTTCTCGCGCGCCGACCAGCAACTGCTGGCGCTGCTGGCGCTCGGCCATCAGGGCAAGCTGACCAAGCTGGAACCGCTGGTGCGGTCGCGCGCGCAATGGAAGGCCATCCTCAGCCTGCGTCTGGCGGTGCTGCTGTTCCGCCGCCGCAACGAAATCGAGCCGCTGCCGCTGACGGCATCGGTGCGCGACAACTCCATCGTGGTGCGGGTCAACCGCGAATGGCTGGCGCAACATCCCCTGAGCGACTTCACGCTGCGCGCGGAAGAAGCCGAGTGGAACAAGGTCGGATTTTCGTTCGAACTGCTGGAGTTCTGAGGATCGGGCCTGGCGCCCGCAATGTTTGCATCCGGCCCCGCACTGCGGGGCCGGCGTCATCTAGAACGGCGAAAGATCGGTTTCGCGATCCAGCCGCTTGAGCTCCATGCGCAAGGGCCGGGTGGCTCGCCGTATCAGTCTGATCTTCATGCGGCGGAGCAGGCGGCGCATGATGGTCAGCGCTGGGCAGTGGCGGGCTGGTCCAGCCCGAAGTGGCGGCGATAACGCTCGTCCATGCGGTCCATCTTGAGCAGCACCGGAAAGTCCGCGGCATTGAAGTCCGGGTCCCAGGCGGGCTCGCCACAGACCTTGGCGCCAAGCTTCAGATAGCCCTTGATCAGCGGCGGCACGCGCGCCGGCAAGGTGCTGTTGAGCTTCTCCACCGGATAGCGGTGCAGCGGCGTCACGCGCGGCTCATCGCCTTGCGGCAGTTGCTTGGAAATGGTGCGCCACACTTCGGCGGCGGTCACGCCGTCGTCGCGCAGGCTGACGCTGGCGCAGCCCAGCACATACTGATAGCCGCCCCGGCGCAGGTATTCGGCCAGACCCGACCACAGCAGCATGATGACGCCGCCACTACGGTAGTCGGGGTGCGTGCAGGAGCGGCCGACTTCGACCAGCTCGTCCTGGATGGAACCCAGCCCGGACAGGTCGAACTCGGACTGCGAGTAATAACCGCCAGCCTCCCGCGCCTTTTCCGGCGTCAGGATCCGGTAGGTGCCGACCACGCGGCCCGTATCCAGCTCGCGGACCATCAGATGTTCGCAGAACGGATCGAAGCGATCATGCTCGATGCCGTCCTGGGCGTCGGGGAACACCGCGCCCATGTCCTCGGTGAAGACGTCGTAGCGCAGGCGTTGAATCTGCTCGATTTCTTCAGCGGTGCGCGCCAAGCCCACCACCAGCACCTTGGCGGCGGCGCCTGTCCAAGGTTCTGCGGCATTACGGCTCGGATTGATGCGTGCTAATTCCAGCATTGCGCGAAGCTCCTAGAGAGTCCAGCCAGTGTGGACGCCCTGTATGTCAAAGACTTGACCAATATGTTACGTGACTATGAAGTTTAGTCTGGAGCGAATAAATCAATCCTCCGCCCAAATCGACAAAACTTTACAAATCTATACAGCCCTTGAACAAACAAGGCCACCCGTCACGCGCCGGGTGGCCTTGCTTGGAATCGGGGGCCGGCGTTTATCCCAGGCTGGCCGCAAGCTTCTCGGCGCAGGAGACGGCCAGGGCTTCGTCCTCGGCCTCGACCATCAGGCGCAGCTTCGGCTCGGTGCCCGAGGCGCGGATCAGGATGCGGCCGCGGCCGTCCAGCTCCGCTTCGACCGCCTTGCGCGCGGCGCTCAGGCCGACGTGCGTCTTCCAGTCCTGGCCCGGAGTCAACGGCACGTTGATCATCTTCTGCGGATACATGCGCAGATCGCTCACCCACTCTGCCAGCCCGACCGAATTGCGGCGCAGCGCGGTCAGGACCTGCAGCGCGGCGACGATGCCGTCGCCCGTCGAATGGCAGTCCAGGCACAGCAGGTGGCCGGAGCTTTCGCCGCCATACAGCCAGCCACGCGCCTGCATTTGCTCCAGCACGTAGCGGTCGCCGACGTTGGCGCGTTCGAAGCCCACGCCCAGGCGCTGCATTTCGCGCTCGAAGCCGAAATTGGTCATCAGCGTGCCGACCACGCCGTCCACCTTGCCGCGCTGCATGCGTTCGCGGACGATGGCATACATGAGCTCGTCGCCGTTATAGATGCGGCCTTCGCCGTCCACCATCTGCAGGCGGTCGGCGTCGCCGTCCAGCGCGATGCCCAGTTGGGCGCCGCGGGACTGCACTTCCTTGGCCAGCAACTCAGGGTGCATCGCGCCTACGCCCTTATTGATGTTGAAGCCGTCCGGATTGACGCCGATGGCGTGCACCTCGGCGCCCAGCTCACGGAACACATGGGGCGCGATGTTGTAGGCGGCGCCGTGGGCGGCGTCCACCACGATCGTCATGCCATTCAGGTCCAGATCGTTGGGGAAAGTGCTTTTGCAGAACTCGATGTAGCGGCCCTGCGCGTCGCCCATGCGGCGGGCGCGGCCCAGGGCTTCAGAGGCCACGCAGCCCAGCGGCTCGTCCAGCGCGGCTTCGATGCTGGCCTCGATCTCGTCGGGCAGCTTCATGCCTTGCGCCGAGAAGAACTTGATGCCGTTGTCCTGGTACGGATTGTGCGAAGCGCTGATGACGATGCCCGCCACCAGACGCAGCGCCCGGGTCAGGTAGGCCACCGCGGGCGTGGGCACCGGGCCGGCCAGCAGCACGTCGATGCCCGCGGCCGACAGGCCAGCTTCCAGCGCCGACTCCAGCATGTAGCCGGAAATCCGCGTGTCCTTGCCGATCACGACCTGCGGGCGGCTGCCGCCGCGCACGGCGTGCTCGCGCGCCAGCACGCGGCCGGCCGCGTAGCCCAGGCGCAGGGCGAATTCGGCGTTGATCACCGGACCGCCGACTTCACCGCGGACACCGTCGGTACCGAAATATTTGCGTCGAATCATGAACTGATTGCTCCTTGTTCTGCCGCGTGCCATACCTTGAGCGCGTCAACCGTAGCCGCCACATCGTGCACACGCACGATGGAAGCGCCACGCGCCACGCAGGCAAGCGCCGCGGCGATGCTGCCGGGCAACCTGTCGCCCACGGGCCGGCCGGTAGCCTGGCCGATCATGGATTTGCGCGACAGGCCGATCAGCAATGGATAGCCGGCGCTGCGCAAGCTGGACAGCCGGCGCAGCAGTTGGAAATTCTGGTCGCCCGTCTTGCCGAAGCCGAAGCCCGGGTCCAGCACGATGCGGCGAGGATCGATCCAGGCGGCGCGCAACTTGTGCGCGCGAGCCCCCAGGAAGAGCCCGATTTCACCGATCAGGTCGGAGTATTCGGGTGGGGCGGCCTGCATGGTGCGGGGCTCGCCCTTCATGTGCATCACGCATAGCCCGCAGCGCGAATGCGCCACCGCCTCGACGGCGCCGGGCTGCCTGAAGCCATAAATGTCGTTGATCATGTCCGCGCCTGCGTCCAGCACGGCGCGCATGACTTCCGGCTTGAAGGTGTCGATGGACAGGGGCACGCCGCAATCGCGCAGCGCCTCCATCACCGGCAGCAGCCGGGCCAGTTCGTCGGCCACCGAGACCGGATCCGCCCCGGGGCGCGTGGACTCGCCGCCCAGATCCAGGATCTGGGCGCCTTCGGCGATCAATTGGCGCGCATGCGCCACTGCGGAATCGGTATCGTCGTGCTGGCCTCCGTCGGAAAACGAATCCGGCGTGACGTTGACGATACCCATGACAAGCGGGCGCTCGAGATCAAACTCGAAGCGCCCGCAAAGGAAGTTATTTGCCATAACTCAGGATGAGCAGCCTCAGACAGCGGCAGCCGTATTGCCACCTGCCGCCAGGCCCGTGGGCGGCGTGTCGGACGTATCCGACGGGCCCTGAGGCGTCTTCGGGGGACGCGGGGGGCGGCCCTCGATGATGTCGTTGATCTGGTCCGCGTCGATGGTTTCCCATTCGAGCAGCGCCGAGGTCATCACTTCGACCTTGTCGCGGTTGTCTTCCAGGATCTTGCGCGCAACGCTGTACTGCTCGTCGATGATGCGGCGGATCTCGGTATCCACCTTCTGCATGGTGGCTTCCGACATGTGCGTGGTCTTGGTGACGCTGCGGCCCAGGAACACTTCGCCTTCGTTCTCGGCGTAGACCATGGGACCCAGTTCGTCGGTCATGCCGTAGCGCGTGACGATGTCGCGGGCAATGGCGGTGGCGCGTTCGAAGTCGTTCGAGGCGCCCGTCGTCATCTGGTCCATGAAGATTTCTTCGGCGATGCGGCCACCGAACAGCACGGCGATGGTGGACAGCAAGCGGCCCTTGTCCATGCTGTAGCGGTCGGTCTCAGGCAGCTGCATGGTCACGCCCAGCGCACGGCCGCGCGGGATGATCGTGACCTTGTGGACCGGGTCGGTCTTGGGCAGCAGGCGCGCGACGATCGCGTGGCCGGACTCGTGGTATGCGGTGTTCTTGCGCTCTTCTTCGGGCATCACGATGGAGCGGCGTTCCGCACCCATGATGATCTTGTCCTTGGCCTTTTCGAAGTCGGACATGTCGACCGTGCGGCCATTGCGGCGGGCGGCGAACAGCGCGGCTTCGTTGACCAGGTTGGCCAGATCGGCGCCGGAGAAGCCCGGGGTGCCGCGCGCCAGGACGGTCGCGTCGACGTTGGGCGACAGCGGGACCTTGCGCATGTGGACCTTCAGGATCTGCTCGCGGCCGCGGATATCGGGCAGCGGCACCACGACCTGACGGTCGAAGCGGCCCGGACGCAGCAGCGCGGGATCCAGCACGTCGGGACGGTTGGTCGCGGCGATGACGATGACGCCCTGGCCGGACTCGAAGCCGTCCATTTCCACCAGCATCTGGTTCAGCGTCTGTTCGCGTTCATCGTTGCCGCCGCCCAGGCCGGCGCCACGCTGGCGGCCAACCGCATCGATTTCGTCGATGAAGATGATGCAGGGAGCATGCTTCTTGGCGTTTTCGAACATGTCGCGCACGCGGGCAGCGCCCACGCCGACGAACATTTCAACGAAGTCGGAACCCGAGATGCTGAAGAACGGCACCTTGGCTTCGCCCGCGATGGCCTTGGCCAGCAGCGTCTTGCCGGTACCCGGCGAGCCGACCATCAGCACGCCGCGCGGAATGCGGCCGCCCAGCTTCTGGAACTTGCTGGGGTCGCGCAGGAAATCGACCAGCTCCTGGACGTCTTCCTTGGCTTCGTCGCAGCCGGCGACGTCGGCAAAGGTGATCTGGTTGGTGTTCTCGTCGAGCATGCGGGCGCGCGATTTACCGAAGCTGAATGCTCCGCCCTTGCCGCCGCCCTGCATCTGGCGCATGAAGAAGACCCAGACGCCGATCAGCAACAGCATGGGGAACCACGACACGAAGATGCTCATCAGCAGCGATTGCTCTTCGCGCGGCTTGCCCGAAACCTGGACGCCGTACTTCAGCAGATCGGAGACCATCCAGAGGTCGCCCGGCGAAGTCAGCGTGTAGGCACGGCCTGCGTCAGGGGTGACGTACAGCACGTCGCCCTGGACGTCGACCTTGCGGATACGTCCCGCCTTGGCGTCGTCCATGAACTGCGTGTAAGTCACGCCGTCCTGGGTCTGAGCGCGTCCGTCGAACTGTTTGAAGACGGTGAACAGCACGAGGGCTATCACCATCCAGACAGCGACTTTCGAAAATGAATTATTCAAGGTCGATCTCCTGCTTTCGATTCCGACCGGCGACCGCGCACCCGCATATGGCACAGTCACAAGTATGTCAATAGCTCATTCTACCCTGTCAGACCAGATTGCGTCCCGGGATGGCTGAGCCCCTTTAAGTTTTGTCTGATTCGCGAATTTTCTGGTCGTTGTCCCGGCAGGCTGTGAGTTTTTCGGACTTGGGGCAATGTGCCCCGAATCCGGGCTACTTCAGATCGCGCGCAACCAGAAAGGTTTCGGAGGATTTGTCCCGCGATGCCTTCGGCTTGCGTTCGACCACCCGCTTGAAGCGCTGCTTGAAGGACTCCACGATCTGCGAAAAGCCGCTGCCGTGGAAAGCCTTGACGATCAGCACCCCGTTGGGCTTCAGGTGGGCGCAGGAGAATTCCATCGCCAACTCGCACACATGCTGGATGCGCGCGGAATCGGCAATACCCACCCCTGACAAGTTGGGGGCCATGTCGGAAATAACAAGATCCACCGCGCGCGATCCGACCATGTCTTCCAATTGTTTCAAGACTTCATCATCGCGGAAGTCGCCCTGGATGAATTCCACGCCCGCCACGGGCTCCATGGGCAGCAGGTCGAGCGCAATGATGCGGCCGTCCACAACCCCACCCGGCCCCGCCAGGCGCTCGCGCGCCACTTGGGACCAGCTGCCGGGCGCCGAGCCCAGATCGACCACCAGGTCGCCCCGGCGCATCAGCTTTTCGGTATCCAGGATCTCGATCAGCTTGAAGGCGGCGCGGGCCCTGTAGCCCTTCTGTTGCGCCAGCTTCACATAGGGATCGTTGATGTGCTGGTGAATCCAGTCTTTGGAGAATTTATTCTTGGCCATTACCGTACAATTCCACGCATGCCTATATTAGAACTTACCTCTCGTGAGCGCAGCGACCTTCGGTCCGCCGCTCACCCTCTGCGCCCCGTCGTCCTGATTGGCGACAATGGCCTGACCGAAGCCGTGCTCAAGGAAATCGACCTGGCACTGACTTCGCATGGCCTCATCAAGGTGCGCGCCGGCGGTGATGACCGCGAGGCCCGCGACGCAATGCTGTCGACCATCTGCGACACGCTTTCCTGCGCTCCCGTGCACCACCTGGGCAAGACGCTGATCCTGTTCCGCCCGCTGGCCGGCAATATCAAGCCCGCCGCGCTGGCCGCCATGGAACCCGAGCGCCCCGCCAAGCGCCGCGCCTCCGAGCCGCATACGCCCAAGAAGCTGGCCGCCGAAGGCAAGACCCTGGCCAAGCGCCCTCGCCGCAGCGAATCCGAAGAGCCCAAGCCGAAGACGCGCTTCGTGCCCCAGGACCAGCTCAACAAGAACGGCAAGCCCATGCGTCCCGGCACCAAAAAGACCACTGCCAGCGGTCACGGCATTCCCCGCCGCGGCGGCAGCGCGCTCAGCCTGCGGGCCGGGGCACGCAGCGGCACCAGCCGCAAGTCGTCGAAAAGGTAAGCGCCGGGCACAAAAACGGGCGCTTTACGCGCCCGGTCCACCATAGCGATCCGCATTAAACCGCGGAATTCAGTCGAACGCACGGTTCGAACCATGGTGTTTTGACAACATCCAGCTTACTACATTGGCGTCAGATGTAACGGACGCCCAAGACTTCATACTCGCGAACGCCAGCCGGGGCCACGACCTCGACCACGTCGCCTTCGCTCTTGCCGATCAACGCGCGCGCCACCGGGCTCGACACGGAAATCAGGTTCGACTTGATGTCGGCTTCAACGTCGCCGACGATCTGGTACGTCACGCGATCGCCCGAATCCAGGTCCTCGATGTCGACGGTGGCGCCAAACACAGCGCGGCCTTCGGCCTCAAGGGCGGTCGGGTCGATCAGATGGGCATTGGAAAGCGTGCCTTCAAGCTCGGCAATCCGGCCCTCGATAAAGCCTTGGCGCTCGCGAGCTGCGTCATATTCGGCATTTTCCGACAGATCACCCTGCGCACGCGCTTCAGCGATCGCGTTGATAACGGCAGGACGTTCCACGGTTTTCAGCCGCTGGAGCTCTTCTTGCAAGCGCTCGGCCCCGCGCACGGTCAAAGGAATGGCAGACATGTCGTTTCCCAAACAAAAGTAGAAAACGCCCCGGACGGAGCGTTCTCGGTGAAGGTCGTAATCCTGGCGCGCGCCGTCGATCGGGGTATCGACATTGACGAGCGGCGCGGACGACCAAAACAAAACCCCGGCTCGGGTCGGAACCGGGGCAATCAAGGTCATATTGTGGTCAAAGTCCACGGGAATTGCAAGCCGCCGGAGAAAACGCCGTTTTCGCCGCATTTCGCCGCTGTAACCCGCTAAAACCCGTCATTTCTTTCAGGTTCTCCCGATTCACCCGGAAGCCCGGTGGCACGGACTCAGCGCGGTGCATCTGCCGGCGGTCATGTTGCATAAAAACTACTTTTCGATAGTTTTTTGCCTTGCAGTAGAAAAGCAACTCCCAAAAACGCCAGGGAAACAGGGCTAAGGCAGTATAAAACAACAAATTGTGTCATTAATAACAATTAAATACATATTGCATTAAGAGAACTATCGCTTGCGCAGGGCCTGGCGGATCACAAGCACAAGCCAGGCGCAAGAGTCTTATTTTTGCGGGTGTTTGCAGTGGTGGCGGACGCATCGCAGCCATCCGGCGCGACGTTCGCCGTTCCGCCTGGCGGCGGGCGGCCGGGGCCGTTCCCGCACGCGGCGGATCGCGTTCAAGAACGAGGAGCTCTCATGCTGGAAAAACTGAAAGTCCGTACTGGAATGCTGCTGGTTCTGGGCTGCTTTGTGGTCGCCCTGACGCTGGCTTGCGGCTTGAGCTGGATGAATGCCGAGAAAAGCGTGACCGAGATCAAGGACCTGAACAATGTCGCGGTCCATCAGGTCGACCCGCTCTACGAAGCCAACGCCGCCCTGCTGCGCGCGCGGCTGGCGCTCGGTGCAGGCATGGCTGCCATGCAGGCCGGCGGCATGGACCAGGCCGGGCTGGCTGGCGAGGAAGCCGCCAACCATCTGAAGCAGGCGCGCGAGCGTTTCGCCCGCTACATGGCCGTACCCAAGAGCCCGCGCGGTGAGCAACTGGCCCAGACGCTGCAGGGGCGATTCACCGAATACGCCGCCATCCTGGACACGCTGGAGTCCAACATCAAGGCACGCTCGCCAGCCAAGTACCGTCAGGACGAGGGGCGGCTGCCCCAGGCCGACGCCTACTTCATGAAAGACATGCAAGCCTTCCTGGGCCGGGTCCAGGAGCGTAGCGACGGCGTGCTGGCGAGCTCCGAGCAGACCTACGCCACCGCACGGATCTCAGCGGTCGCGCTGATATCGGTTGCCCTGCTCCTGACCGCGCTGTGCTGGACCTTCATCCGGCGCGCCGTGCTCCGTCCGCTGCAGGAGGCCGGCCGGCACTTCGATCGCATCGCGGCCGGCGACCTGACGAACCGCGTGGAGACCCGCTCCAACAATGAGATCGGCGTCCTGTTCGCCTCGCTCAAACGCATGCAGGAAGGCTTGACCCGCACCGTAACGTCGGTCCGACAGGGAGTAGACGAGATCAACGTGGGCGCGGCTGAAATCGCGGCCGGCAACGCCAACCTGTCAGTGCGCACCGAAGAGCAAGCCGCGGCGCTAGAGGAAACGGCTTCGACCATGGAAGAGCTGGCGGTCACCGTCAAGCAGAACGCGGAGAACGCCGCCCAGGCCAATCAGTTGGCCGCGGTCAGCATGGACGTGGCGCAACGCGGCGGCCAGAACGTGGAGCAGGTAGTGGCCACCATGCACGGCATCTCGGACAGCTCGCGGCGGATCTCGGACATCGTATCGGTGATCGACGGCATCGCTTTCCAGACCAATATCCTCGCGCTGAACGCCGCAGTCGAGGCCGCGCGCGCCGGCGAACAGGGCAAGGGCTTTGCCGTGGTAGCGGGCGAAGTCCGTACGCTGGCCCAACGCGCCGCACAAGCCGCCAAGGAGATCAAGACGCTGATCGAGGCCTCGGTGGACACCGTCGCCGCCGGATCGGCCCAGGTCGCTGCCACCGGGCAAACCATGCAGGAAATCGTGGATTCGGTGCAAAGGGTGGCCGCGATCATGGCTGAAATTTCAGCAGCGTCGGCCCAGCAGGCCGGCGGCATCGACCAGGTCAGCCTGGCGATCACGCAGATGGACGAGGTCACGCAGCAGAATGCCGCGCTGGTCGAGGAAGCCTCCGCCGCAGCGGCCGCGATGGAGGAACAGGCGCGGCGCCTGGCGGAGGCAACCTCCGTATTCAAGACGCAATCGGGACAGGTGATCGAGGCGGCGCCGGTGGCGCTAACCGGCACGGGCGCCGCCTCGCGGC